>DASXDB010000022.1:0-4652 GCA_036490895.1 Gaiellaceae bacterium | reverse complement strand
GACCTCCGCCGGCGCACACGTCGACGCGGCGTGCACGGGCGCGCAACTCAACGGAACGTTCAGCGCCGTCAGGGGCAGCGCCGGCGCGGGCAACATCACCTACAAGCTCGTGCTCAAGAACGCCTCGACCCGCAGGTGCACGCTCACGGGCCTGCCGCAGGGACGCCTGCTCGGCAAGACAGGGAACGCTCTGCCGACGCACATCAAGCCCGCGTTCGCGCCCGGGTTGACGGCGATCCTCGTGCGGCTCGCCCCGGGTCAGACGACGTTCGCAACGGCTCGCTTTTCGCCGGACGTGCCCGGCACGGGCGAGCCCGTCGCCGGCACCAGGTGCGAGCTGACGTCGTGGTGGCTCCGGGTTGTCGGCCAGGGCGGCGGGACGACGAAGGTCAAGCTCAGCCCACCGACGCCGGTCTGCGAGCACGGGCGGATGTTCTTCTCGGCCTACAGCACGACGAGCTAGCGCTACCGCCGCTTGCGTTTGCGCGACGGCCCGCCGCGCGCCTGCTGCTGCAACCGCTCGGCCTGCCTCCGCATCTGCCGGTTCGCCGAGTCGGGGATGGCGCCTTGCTCCTGCGCCGCCTCCAGGTAGGCGCGGCGCTCGGCCGGTGTCAGGCGGCTCATCGCCTTCTGCACAGCCTGCGGATTCGGGTTCGACGCAACGGTGTTGAGCTTCCGCACCGCGCTTGCGAGCTCCGGATTCGAGCGCTCCATCTGCGCGGTCGAGATGCGCTGGAAGAACCGCTGCATGAAGCCGATGCGCGCCAGCCGGAAGATGACCGGCTTGAGAAGGGCACCGTTCCTGATCCGCCCCAGGACGAGGACGAGAAGGAACAGGACGACGATCGTGCCGAGGACGCCGAGGGGGATCCAGAGCCACCACATGGCGGGGAGATTACCGACGAGCGGTCAGCAAGACGCCGGCCGTGACGATCGCTGCGAGCACCAGGGCAAGCAGGATCCAGCCGAGGACGGAGCCGCCGGGAATCGGGGCCGGGGCGGCGGCGCGGAGCTCTGCGAGGATCACGCCGACCAGCGTTCCGGGCGGTCGTGTGCCCCACCTGCCAGCGGTGTAAGCATTCGTTGAAACCGGGCGTTAGCCGACTCTTGGGTCGGGGTAGGGCCCAACGATGATGACGGCGCACGACCCGATCGCCGCGCTGGTCGAGCACGGCGAGGAACATGGCTGCGTGTCTGCGAGCGAACTCTCCGAGCTCGCGGTCCGGCTCGAGCTCGACGACGAGGACACCGAGAACCTGCTCGAGCGGCTCGAGGCGGCTGGGATCGACGTCACCGACGACTGCTCGCGGGCGATCGAGGAGGACGTCACGTATACGAACCAGCAGGTCGCCGCCGCGACGACCGACTCGTTGCAGCTCTTCCTGAACGAGGCGGGGCGCTACCCGCTGCTGACGGCTGCGCAGGAGGTCGAGCTCGCGAAGCTCGTCGAAGTGGGGGACAAGTCCGCGAAGGATCTGCTCGTCAACTCCAACCTGAGGCTTGTCGTGTCGATCGCCAAGCGCTATCAGGGCCATGGGCTGACGCTCCTCGATCTGATCCAGGAGGGAATCATCGGGCTGATCCGCGCAGCTGAGAAATTCGACTGGCGCAAGGGGTTCAAGTTCTCGACGTACGCGACGTGGTGGATCCGGCAAGCCGTGCAACGCGGCGTGGCGAACAAGGCGCGCACCATTCGCATCCCCGTGCACATCGTCGAGCGTGAGCAGCGCATCGCGCGCGCGGAGCGCACGCTCGTCGCCAAGCTCGAGCGTGCGCCGAGCGACGAGGAGCTTGCGGAGGCGGCGAAGCTGCCCGTGAAGCAGGTTCGAGAGGTGCGTGCGGCCGCGCGCGCGGTTGCGTCGCTCGACAAGCCCGTCGGCGAGGACGAGTCGGCGTCGTTCGGCGATCTCGTCGCGAGCGACGAACGGACGCCCGACGAGCAGGTCGAGGTCGAGTTGACGGAGCGGGCGCTGCACGACGCGATCGCGGAGCTGTCCACGCGCGAGCAGGAGATCCTGAATCTCCGGTACGGGCTGTCCGGCATTGCCGAGCCGAAGTCGCTCGAGGAGATCGGCCGGATCATGGGAATCACGCGCGAGCGAGTCCGACAGCTCGAGAAGGAAGCGCTTCGCCGCCTCGCGGAGCGGCGCGAGATCGCGGCGATCCGCGCCGCCTAGCTCGTCAGCTCGAGCTCGTCGGCGAGCGTGAAGAACGCCTTGGCGTACGGCGAGTCGTCGAGCCGAGCGCGCAACGTCTCCCAGTCGATCTGCTCGCGGCACGTGCGCGCGATCTCGAGCACGTCCTCGTAGTTGGCCTCGTGCTCCTTGAGCGTGAGGAGCTTCGACTCGAGGACATCGGTCACAGTCATGACGGGCAGGGTGATCGCGTACACCTCGAGCTCGGTCGCGCGGTCGAGGATCGCCGGAACGCGCTCTGGTCTGCTGTTCGGCGCGAAGATCAGGTCGATCATCGCGCCGTTGTCGTCGAACACCTTGTAGAGCCAGCCCTCGGGTGGACGTCTGGCGCGGAAGCCGTCGCCGCGGAGAAGCTCGACAGCACGTTCTGCGTCCTCCTCCCGGATCAAGAAGTCGACGTCGTGCTCGGTCGGCGGTCCGCCACGCGCATACACGGCGAGGCCGCCTGCGAGGGCGAACGGGATGTCGCCGTCGCGCAGGGCCGCCGCCACCACCTTCATCGCACCGAGAATCTCCTCGAACTGGTCGTCGCGGGACATGGGCGTGTCCGGTTCCCTCGGAGTGCGTCTGCGAATCACGGGGTATGGACGAGGCATGCCGACGACGATTCACGTTGCCGCCGCCGGGGACATCCACGCCGGCGCCGCCGACGGCGACCGCGTCCGGGAGGCGTTCGAGCGCGTGGGCGATCAGGCGGACCTGGTGCTGCTCGCCGGCGACCTGACACAGCACGGTCAGGTCGACGAGGTGCGCGTCGTCGCCGATGCCTGCCGTGGCCTCGAGATCCCGATCGTCGGCGTGCTCGGCAATCACGACTGGCAGTCGGACCGGCCCGACGACTTGCGCCGTGCGCTCGCCGAAGCGGGGGTGGTGATGCTCGAGCGCTCGCATACGATCCTCCCGGTCTGCGGTGTAAGCGTCGGAATCGCGGGCGTCAAGGGCTTCGTCGGCGGCTTCGTCCAGCAGTGGGCGAACTTCGGCGAGCCGCTCTTCCGCGAGGCGTACGCCGAGACGACGCGCGACGTCGACGGCCTCGAGCAAAGCCTCGCTGCGATCGACCCGTGCGGGATCCGTATCGCGCTCCTGCACTACTCGCCGGTCGAGGCGACGCTCGTCGGGGAGCCCGAGCGGCTGTGGCTCGTCCTCGGAGCCGACCGGCTGGCGGGCCCGGTCCGCCGTCACCGGCCCGACCTCGTGGTCCACGGGCACGCTCACAACGGGTCGTTCGAGGGCGACATCGACGGCGTGCCGGTGTACAACGTCGCTGTCCACGTCACGGGGCGGGAGTTCTGGATCTTCGAGCTCGAGGCGGGGTCGGGTTCTGCCGCGCCCGTGGCGGTCGACGGCCGTTAGCGCGCTACGAGCCGACGACCTTGCAGAGCCACCGGCGGGGGCGCGAGCGGTCGAGCTCGATGAAGAGCACGCGCTGCCACGTGCCGAGGCAGAGTTCGCCCTCGCCGACCGGGATCGATTCGCCGGCGGAGCCGAGGATCATGGACATGCAGTGCGCGTGGCCGTTCGGCAGCTCCATGTCCTCCTCGCAAATGTTCTCGGTGCGGCGGTCCCAGTCGTCGTGGGCGTAGTACGTCTCGTGCGGGACGAGCCGGCGAAGCAGTGTCCCGAAGTCCTCGAACATGCCACGCTCGTATTCGTTGACGCGGACGCAGCAGGTGGTGTGCGGCGAGTAGACGAGGCAGATGCCGTCCTGGACACCCGACTCGCGCACGATCTCGCCGACGTCATCGGTGATGTCGGTGACGTGGAGGCCGCCCGTGGTGGTGAACGTCCGCTCCGCCTGGAACACCTTCACGGCTGCGAGTGTAACGAGTCGTCTGCGGTCGCCCGACGGATCTCCCGCCGCTTTCGGAGCCGGTGGTCGACGGCCGCCGCAACGACGGCCCCCGCGAACGTCAGCACCGCCAGCAGCTGTGAGCCCTGGCGCCGAGGACGATGAACGCCAGGGCCACTCCGACGAGCCAGATCCTGAGACCTCGACGATCCGTGTAGCGGCTGAGCATCGGCGCCCGTACTGATATACGCAATCCGAAACGTCGGTGTGGGCCCGTAGCTCAGCGGTCAGAGCAGGGAACTCATAATTCCTTGGTCGGTGGTTCGAATCCACCCGGGCCCTCTACTAGGCGACCACGACCTCGTCGCCGGTCGAGATCGTCCCGCCCCGAAGGATGTCCGCCCTCAGCCCGGCGCGATGGACGAGCGGACGCAGGATGCCCGGCCGCGTGAGCCGTTCGAGGTGCGAGCACGGCTCGGCCAGTCTGCGGCCGACGCACTCGACCCCGCCGATCGTGAAGCGTCGGCTGACGAGTGCGTTCACGTCGATCCCGCGCGTCACGATGTTGCGCCGCGCCTGCTCCCACTGCAGGTCGATCGAGTCGAGGACCTCGGCTTCGACGAGCGTGAGCTGGTAGCCGCGGCCCGGTCCGTTGAATGTCCCGCGAC
>DASXDB010000021.1:0-2293 GCA_036490895.1 Gaiellaceae bacterium | reverse complement strand
CTCGAGAGCGCGCTCGGGTTCGGTCGCGAGCTGCGCGCGGAGATCGCCGCATACCTACTGCGCTCGTAACCGGCGCGTCGTCGGGCATCGGCGAGGCGTGCGCTCGCCGGCTTGCCGGTCTCGGTTGGGACGTCTACGCGTCGGTGCGCGTCGCCGGCGACGCGCCCGGGGGAACGCGCGAGCTCGTGTTCGACATCACGGACGGCGAGGCGACGCGACGGACGCTCGCCGGCATCGAATCGCTCGACGCAGTCGTTGCGAACGCGGGGATCGCGATCGCCGCTCCGCTCGAGTTCCTGCCCGAGCAGGAGCTCGCGCGCCAGCTCGACGTGAACGTCGTCGGACAGTTCCGCGTGGTGCAGCCGCTCATCCCGCTCCTGCGCGCGTCGCGCGGGCGCATCGTGCTGATGGGCTCGATCGGCGGGAGGTCCGCCCTGCCGTTCCTCGGCGCCTACGCGATGTCGAAATTCGCGCTCGAGGCGTTCGCAGACTCCTTGCGCGTGGAGGTCGAGCCGTGGGGGATCCATGTCGCGATCGTCGAGCCGGGCACGATCGCGACCGCGATGTGGACGAAGCCGCAACGGGCGCTCGACGAGTACCCGCCCGAGGCCGCCGAGCTGTACGGCGGTCGCATCGAGCGCTTCCGTCGCATTGCAGCCGCGCGGTCGGCGAAGGGCGTCCCGGCGCAGGAGGTCGCGAAGGCGGTGGAGCACGCGTTCACGTCCCCGAAACCGCGCACCCGCTACGTCGTCGGGCCTGATGCCAAGAAACGGGCACGCGTGCAACGGCTCCCCGACCGGTTGCGTGACCGCGTCCTCACGCGCTTCCTGTTCGGGTCGTGAGCGCGGCGAACCTCGCCCTGCGATTCGCGTGCGAGGTCGCCGCGGTGGTCGCAGTCGTCTGGTGGGGCTGGCCGGTCATCGGGATCGCAGCCGGGATCGCCGTGATCGTCTTCTGGGGCGCGTTCGTCGGGCCGAAGGCGCGGCGTCGCCTGAAGGACCCGCTCCGGCTCGTCAGCGAGCTCGTGATCTTCGCGGTTGCCACCGGCGCATATGCCGCCGTCGGGCAGGCGGTGGTCGCCGTCGTCTTCGCGGTCGCGTCGCTCACGACCGCCTTGCTCGTGCGCCGGTGGTCTGAGCCGTAGGATTCGCGCGTGGGCTACACGGTCAGCTCGCTCGACGAGCTCGGAGCTGGGCACGGGTTCCGCAAGGTGCGCTCCGCGCTTGGCGTGACGGCGTTCGGTGTCAATGCGATCGTGTTCCCGCCCCGCTACGAAGGCCCGAACCACTTTCACGACACGCAGGACGAGCTCTATTTCGTCCACCGCGGGACGGCGACGTTCACGTTCGAAGGAGACGAGCACGTCGTCGGCGAGGGCGGTCTCGTCCACGTCGAGTCGACGACGCACCGTCAGATCTCCAACCGCACCGACGACGACCTCGTGCTGATGGTCGTCGGCGGCAAGGGCGGCTACGTCGAGCGCGACGGCCACCTCGTCGATCCCGAGATCGACCTTCCGAGGAGGCAAGGGCTATGAACCGTAGGCTCGACGGAGGTTCACAAGGAGCGCAGGTGCCGGCTTTGCCGGCGCCGGAGCGGGGATTCCGATGAACGGGCAGATGATGGACTTCCAGCTGACGCTGCCGGCGCTCCTGCGACGTGCGGAAATGTACTTCGGCGGCAACGAGATCGTCACGCGGCTGCCCGACAAGAGCTTCCACCGCTACACGTACGCGGAGTCCTGCCGTCGCGCGCGCGCGCTCGCGGTCGCGCTGCAAGGGCTGGGTCTCGAGCGCGGCGACCGGGTCGCCACGCTCGGGTGGAACCACTACCAGCATCACGAGGCGTACCTCGGCATCCCGTGCGGCGGGTTCGTGCTGCACACGCTGAACCTTCGTCTGCATCCGAACGATCTCGCGTACATCGCGACTCACGCCGGCGACCGTGCCGTGATCGTCGACCAGAGCCTGAAGCCCTTGCTGGACCTCTTCGTCGACCGTACGAAGATCGAGCACGTGGTCGTCGTCGAGGACGGGTACGAGGAGCTGCTGGCAGGCGCCGATCCCGACGCCTGGCGCGATCCCGAGCTCGACGAGAACGAGGCCGCGGCGATGTGTTACACGAGCGGCACGACCGGGATGCCGAAGGGCGTTCTGTACTCGCACCGCTCGACGATGCTGCACACGCTCGGTGTCGCCGCCGGCAACCCGATGGGGCTCGGCGTCTCGGAGCGGGATGCGATCCTGCCGGTCGTCCCGATGTTCCACGCGAACGCGTGGGGCTACCCGTACCT
>DASXDB010000020.1:0-4440 GCA_036490895.1 Gaiellaceae bacterium | reverse complement strand
GCCCGCGACCTCGGCGCCGTCGCGGAGCGCTCCGGTCAGCTCGTCGAGCCAGCCGTCGTGCAGGGGGAAGGCGTCGACGTCGAGCGCGACGACGTACTCCGTACGGGCCCGCAGGAAGCCGCTGTCCATGGCGATCTCGTGCCCGACGTTGACGGGTAGGCGCGCGAGCTGCACTCTCGGGTGCTGGGCGACGACTGCGCGCGTGTCGTCTCGCGACGCGTTGTCGACGACGATGATCTCCGTGCCGTCCGGGCTGCGCTGCTCCACGAGGTCGAGCAGGACGCGCAGATAGCGCGCGGAGTTCCAGTTGACCGTGACGATCGTCGCCCGGCCTGGCGCCAGCGAGGGCAGCCGTCGGCGCGCACGGCTCCGCAGCGCCGGCACGTAGGTCGCCCACAACAGCTGCCGCAGCACGTCGACGCCGACCGCGCGAGGATGTATCAACCGCACGCGATGAACCTTAGAGCCCTCCTGCGCAGGACTGCCTCCCCGACGGGCGGACCGCTCATCCTCACCTACCATCGGATCGCGGCCGGTCGAGACCCGCTCGGCCAGTGCGTGCATCCCGCGCGCTTTGCGGAGCACCTCGCCGTGCTTCGCGTGAGCGCAGAGATCGTCCCGCTTCACGCGCTCTCAGACGGCGGACGTTCATCACGCCGGGTCGCGCTCACGTTCGACGACGGGTACAGGTGCAATGCGGAGACGGCGGCGCCGCTCCTGCGGGCGCACGCTGCGGCAGCGACGTTCTTCGTTCCGAGCAGAGTGCTCACCGACCGCAGCGAGTACTGGTGGGATCGTCTCGAGCATGCGCATTTCGATCACGCGCGGGACGCGGCAACGGTCGACATCGAGATCGACGGTCGCCGTGTCCGCGTCGACGTCCGCGATGACGCGGGGCGCCTGCGCTCGATCAAGGCGCTGAGCCGGCGCCTCCGGCGTCTCCCGCTCGGAACGATCGACGCCGTCGTCGCGACGATCGTCGAGCAGCTCGGCGCAGACACTGCGCCCGCGTGTGACGTGCATGCGCTCCTCGATACGGACGCTCTGCAGGCGTTGGGCGCCGACCCCCTGTTCGAGCTCGGAAGCCACGGTGTCAGCCACACGATGCTGAGTGCGCTCTCGCCGGATCGCCAGGAGCACGAGCTGGCCGCGTCACGGGCCGAGCTCGCGCCGCTCGCCGGCGCGCCGCCGACCTCCGTCGCCTACCCGTTCGGGACGCCCGACGCGACCGGCTCGGCGACGTTTCGGGCCGCCGCCGCGTGCGGCTACCGGCGCGGCTACCTGAACACGCCCGGCCGGATCGACCTGCGTCGAGCCCCGCTTGCGCAGCCGCGCCACATGGTCCACGACTGGCCCGCGACGCAGTTCGCCGCGCAGCTCGAATCCTGGTTCAGCGCCCAGTAGGCGAGCGCTCAGGCGGGCAGCCGCCACGTATGGGCGATCGCCACGTCGCCCTCCGAGCTTGTGCTCGGTGCGGACACCGGGCGCCCGCCGAGCACACCGGGCTCGACGTCGAAGAACGCGGCCGCCTCGAGCCCGTCCTGGATCTCCCGCTGTGCCCGGACGAGGACGTCGATCCGATACCGACCCGGCACGAGCGACAGCGAGTCGATCCGGCACTCGACGGTGTTCCCGGAGGACTCGCGGACGTCACCGGGGGCGACGTCTTCGCTCGACAGCGTCGCAACGGGTTGGGCAAGGCTGTTGACGAGCGTCAGGCGGCACTCGATCCCCGGCAGCGCCTCGGTCAGCCGGACGGTGATCGTTGCGGGTGCGCCGCTGATCGCGATTCCCGCCTCGCCGACCTCCGGCGTGTGGACCTCGACTGCCGCCACCTTCGTCTGCTGCCATCCACGCGGGTTCCGGTCGGTCCGCTCCACGAGGTCGGTCGAGGCGGATCGCTCGAGCGCACGGAGGTACTGGCCGAGGACGGCGTCCGTCGAGCCGTCCGCGACGACGCCGCCGTGGTCGAGCAGCACGGCCCGCGGGCAGAGCGCACGGATGATCGCAAGGTTGTGCGACACGAAGAGGACCGTTCGGCCCTCGTTCGCGACTTCGCCCATCTTCCCGAGCGACTTACGCTGGAACGCCGCGTCGCCGACCGCGAGTACCTCGTCGACGAGGAGGATCTCCGGCTCGAGGTGCGCCGCGACGGCGAACGCGAGCCGCACCGACATGCCGCTCGAGTACCGCTTCACCGGTGTGTCGAGGAACCGATCGATCTCGGCGAACGCGACGATCTCGTCGAACCGGCGGCGGATCTCCGCGCGGCTCATGCCGATGATCGAGCCGTTCAAGTAGACGTTCTCCCGTCCGGTCAGCTCAGGGTGGAACCCGGTCCCGACCTCGAGCAGCGAGCCGACCCGGCCGCGAAGGTCGACGTAGCCCTCGGTCGGTTCGGTGATCCGCGAGAGGATCTTCAGGAGGGTGCTCTTGCCGGCGCCGTTGTGCCCGATGATCCCGACCACCTCACCCTGCCGGACGTCGAGCGACACGTCGCGCAGCGCCCACAGGACGTGCGTGCCCGGTTGCGATCCGTTGCGGCTTCGAAACGCGCGCACGAGCCCTTCGCGAAGCGTGTGGTAGCCGTAGCGCATCAGCCCGAGCTGGTACTGCTTGCCGAGCCCGCGGGCCGAGATTGCGAGGTCGCCCATGTGATCAGACGAGGTCTGCGAAGGTGCGCTCGACGCGGCCGAAGTACAGGACGCCGACGGCGAGGAGGACGAGGGACGACAGAGCGGAGATGCCGATCATGTTCCACGGCGACGCGGCCGTTCCGAGGACGGACCAGCGGAACCCTTCGACGACTCCCGCCATCGGATTGAGGGCGACCAGCGTCCGCCAGGGGCTGCCGAGCAGTGTGCTCGGATACGCGATCGGCGTCGCGAACAGCCAGAGCTGCACCGCGAATGGGACGACGTAGCGAACGTCGCGGTATCGCACGTTGACTGCGGAGAGACCGGCTGTGATGCCGAGCGCGCCGACGAACATGATCAGGACCAGGAGGGGCAGGACGAGGAGGCGTGCGCTCGGGTCGACGCCTGCGACGAGCACCGACCCGAGCAGGATCGCAACTGCGATCGCGAGGTCGAGCAGGCCGGCCACGAGCGTGGCGGTCGGAATGAAGATCCGCGGAAAGTAGATCTTCGAGACGAGTGCGGCGTTGCGCGCGACGCTGTCCGACCCGAGCAGCAGCGAATTGGAGAAGAACGCCCACGGGACCGCGCCGGCCAAGCTGAATTGCCAGTACGGGACTCCCTGTGAGCCGATCTTCGCGACGTGGCCGAAGAAGATCGTGAAGACGACCATCGTCCCGACCGGCTGGAGCACCGCCCAGGCCGCGCCGAGCGCGGTCTGCCGGTAGCGCACCTTGATATCGCGAACCGCCATCTGAACGGCGACGTCGCGATACCGCCAGAGCTCGGCGGGACCGATGAGTCGTCGGAAACCGCGCGTCGGCTCGAGGCGGACCGTGATCGCACCGCGGCCGGCGCTCGTCTCAGTCGTCGCAGACACCACGTGAGGATACGTCGCCGGTCTGCGGACGCCTTCCAGCCCTCGAACTAGGGTTCCGCTCGTGCGCGTCCATTTCGTCAACGAGAACGTCGGCGGGCACGCGACGATGCACGCGAACATACGGCAGGCGCTCGTCAGGCACCCTGACATCGAGGCAACCTTCTGGGACGTCCCCAAGGACATGCTCGCCGCGCGCCTTGTCTCGGCGAGCTGGCCGGGGCTTGCGCGCCTCGACCTCGATCTGCACCTGGTGCGCGCGCGCCTTGCGCAAAGCGCACTCGTGCGCCGTCATCTCGATCGCCTCACGGATACGCCGGACGTCCTCCACCTCTACACCCAGAACACCGGCTGGCTGAGCACGGGCATGATGCAGCGCGTTCCGACTGTCGCGTCGATCGACGCCACGAACCGTCAGAACGCGTACCGGCTGCCGCAGCGTCGCCCGACGCGCTTCACGCCGTTGACGGTCGCGCTCGGCCATCCGTGGGAGCGACGGGTGTTCGAGGCGTCGCGGGCGATCGTCGCGCATTCGCGCTGGGCGGCCGACGCCGTCGCCGGGTACGGCATCTCCTTCCGGAAGGTGCACGTGGTCCCATTCGGCATCGACGTCGGAGCCGAGATCACGCGAGCACCCGACGGTGGCCTGCCGCGCATCCTCTTCGTCGGGACGTCGATGGAGCGGAAAGGGGGATGGCGGCTGCTCGACGTCTGGCGACGGCGGCTCCAAGGCACGACTCGGCTCGTGCTCGTCACGCCCGAGCGCGTACCGCACACCGACGACGTCGAGGTGCACGGCGACGTTCGACCGGGCGACGGCAAGCTCGAACGGATCCTTGCCGCTGCGGACGTCTACGTCATGCCGAGCGAGATCGACGCGTTCGGGTACGCGATCCTCGAAGCGATGGCGGCGTCGCTGCCGGTGGT
>DASXDB010000019.1:0-10086 GCA_036490895.1 Gaiellaceae bacterium | reverse complement strand
TCGATCGCCGACAGGTCGGGCTCGCGCTGCTTGGAGAGCGGCGTTCCCACGGCGATCAGGATCGCGTGCGCCTGCTTCACCTGTTCGTAGTCGGTCGTCGCGACGAAGCGGCCGCTGCCCACGAGCGGTGCGAGCCGGTCGTCCGCGACGTCCTCGATGTGGCTCTCGCCGCGGTTCAGGGCGTCGATGACGTCCGAGCTGACGTCAACGACGACGGCGCGCTGCCCGGCTTCGCAGAACGTGACGGCCAGCGGTACGCCGACGTAGCCCGCGCCGATGACGGCGACGTCGTAGAGGGGGGTCGCGCTCAAAGCGCGCTCAAGAGTACAGGGCCGCAGCGACGCGATCGGCGGCGTGTCCGTCGCCGTACAACGGGGGCGCGTCGGCGGGGAAACGCGCCGTCTGCAGTGCCGCCGCGAGCCCGGCCGGCTCCGTCAGCGCGTTTGCGCCTGCGGTGACGGTGTCCACCCATTCCGTGTTCGGTCGCAGGGTGACGCAGGGGACGCGCAGCCAATACGCCTCCTTCTGCAGGCCGCCCGAGTCGGTGACGACCGTCTCGGAGCCCGCGACGAGTGCGAGCATCTCCAGGTAGCCGAGCGGCTCGATCGCCGCGACGTTCGGCGGGAGCGCGATGCTGTTTGCCTCGAGCGCGTGACGTGTCCGCGGATGCACGGGGAAGACGAACCGCGGGCCGGCGTCGGCGAGCGCGTGCATGATCTCGCGAAGTCGGACGGGCTCCGTGTTCGCCTGACGGTGGATCGTCAGCGCGGCGTACGGCCCTTCGGGTGCCGCAGCGCGCGTCTGCGCAATCGGCGCGAAGATCCGCGTCGCGTCGGCCATCACGTCGCCGACGACCTCGGCCTTCCCCGCGACGCCTTCCGACGCGAGCTGCGCAGCGGACCGCTCGTCGGGGCATAGCAGGAGCGCCGCCAGTCGATCCACCTCGATGCGGTTTCGCTCCTCCGGCATTGAGAGGTCGAAGCTGCGCATCCCGGCTTCGACGTGGGCGACGCGCAGGTCGCCGGCGGCGCGCGCGCCTGCGACCGTCGAGTTCGTGTCGCCGAAGACGAGCACCCAGTCCGGCCGCCGCGTGCGGACCACCTCCGTGATCGCGGTCGTCATCGAACCGGTGTCGGCGGTGCGCAAGTCGAGGCGGTAGGCCGGCTCCGGGATGCCGAGCTCATCGAAGAAGATCTGCGACATCTCCGGGTCCCAGTGTTGCCCGGTGTGCAGGACCGTCTCCTCGATCCCGGCGTCGCGCAGCGAGAGCGTGAGCGGCGCCGACTTGATGAACTGCGGCCGGTTTCCCACCACGGAAAGAACGCGCATCGGCGCTACGATAGGCCGTCGCTCGGGCCGTTAGCTCAGCTGGTAGAGCAGGGGACTCTTAATCCCAAGGTCGAAGGTTCGATCCCTTCACGGCCCATCCCGCACCACCGCACCACGACAGGCCTCAGGTCGTCGTGGGCCGCGAGATGTCCCGAAGGTGATCGGCGCATCTCGAACCAAGGCCGACGTGGCGTGTCGTCCACTCGATCGAGACCTTCCACGCGCGCATCGGCGGGGCGTGCCGGCCCGCAGAGCCGGCATCACCCCGCGATGCAGGTCCTACTGCTCGTAGGCGAGCACGATCTCGGGCAGCTTGTGCACGACCCCGTCTGGCGTCGTGTACGTGCTGATCTCGCTGCTCGTGTAGATGATCGCGGCTTTGTTGTTGGTGGGATTCTCCGCAACCTCGAACAGGTCGAGCAGTTCGCGGTTGACGTTCCCCGCGCACGCATCGCCGCCTGTGCAGACGGCTCCGACGCGGTTGGGCGTGCTGCTGACCAGATTCTGATCGAACGAGGCGCCTGCGTTGGTCGACTGGGCGTCATAGACGTTCCAGACGGCTGCCGGGTCGTCCTGGGCGGCAGTGCTGCCGTAGTAGACGACATCGACCTTGTTCGCGCGAGCGGCAACCCACGGCATCACCGTGGTGTTGATGTTCGACACCTTCATTGGTGCTGACCAGCCAGTGCCGCCGACCGGCGAAGACGCCAGCCACACGTCGTGACCGTCCGACCACACCGCGTACACCTTCCCGGTCGTCTGATCGACAGCCAACGACGGGAAGATGTTGTCAAGCGGCGTTCCGGTTGGGCTCGAGTAGACAAGCGTGGTGTCCCAATGTTTGCCGCCGTCGGTCGAGCGAGCGACATAGATGTTGCTGAAGTCGGCAGAGCAGCACTTCGTCTTCTGCGTGCCTGCCGCGTAGATGTCGTACAGGTAGTTGCTGTTCGGGTCGGCGACGATCGGACCCTGGATGTTGTTAAA
Organism: Gaiellaceae bacterium; assembly: GCA_036490895.1. GTDB lineage: Bacteria > Actinomycetota > Thermoleophilia > Gaiellales > Gaiellaceae > PALSA-600. The sequence goes on along the minus strand of DASXDB010000019.1, from coordinate 7,773 downwards.
CGTCGCCGCGCCCGTTGCACCGCCCTGACCAGTGATCGGGGAAGATACCTTCCGCCAGGTGTGCCCGTCATCGGTCGACATCTGCACATGAACGAGCGTGCTGTTCCCGCTGTCGTGGTAGGAGACCCAGGCGGTTGTCCCCCGGTGCGTGATCCATGGGCGGTCGGAGTTGGTCTGATCGAGCACCGTTGTCGTGCAGTCGGACATCGCTGCGCCCGCCGGACACCGCGTGACATCAACACCAAACTGCGCCTGGCTGAACTTCGGATTCGGAATCACGTTCAAGTCGGCAAGGAGCATCGTGTTTGCCGACGTGAACTCGATGTCGGCATCCTCGTCGCCGAGCGTCAGGCGATTCCCGTGGCTCGGGACGACCTGGTCGAAGCCGCCCAGATACGACGGTGTCGACCCGAACGTGCCACGCCACACGTTGACCTGGAACGGCAGCCAGGCAAGCCCGTCGACCGCCATCGTTCCGTCAGAGGCAAACGCGATCGCCGGCTCGCTATCGCCGCTGCTGTTGGCAATCGGCGAGATAGTCAGACCCGTCCCACTTGGATCCCACGTCCCGAACAAGGCCTGAGTGGTGAACGTCGCGGTCGATGCACCCGCTACAGACGCTCCGAGGGCAACTGCGATGACCGAGATAACGAGCGCCCACAGGCGCAATCTCCCCTTCATATCAACCTCCCGAAAAGTCGGTTGCGCATCCTATATCAGGCCGATCTGGGGATCGTCCCGTGTGGCCGTCAAGAAGTGAATCCGTAGGCCCGCAGGAATGCGGCAGCACCTTCATCCGCATATCTATGAAGCGCAGCTTCGGTGAATGGGATCTCGTCTCCAAGAAGCATCGCTTGATTGAGCGGGATCGAGAGGACGAGCGACAGCAGGTGCTCAGCGGCAAGCACCGGATCGCTCAAAGACAAGCCCTGCTGCGTAGCCGCTTCGCGGAGGGCAACTGCCAATTCTTCGGCCGCTCTGCTGGGTCCGAGCTCATGAAACGACTGCCCGAGCTCCGGGAATCGCCCTGCCTCGCCGATCACCAGGCGCCGCAGCTTGAGGACATCCCGCTGCATCACGCCCTGCAAGAAGTGACGCGCAAAGGACCGAAGCCGGTCTTCGATCGACCCGTCGCCTGTCGTAAGGAGTCCCGCAGGTATCCCGGCATCTCGGGCACTGACGACTTTCGTGATGACCTCTCGGAACAACGCCTCTTTGTCACGGAAGTGCTTGTACACCGTCTGCTTGGAGACCCTGGCAGTGGCTGCGACCTGGTCCATGCTCGCCCCGACGTAGCCGTTCGCGAAGAACACCTGCTGGGCTGCCGCGAGGATCGCAGCGCTCTTCTGCTCTGCACGGGAGCGACCGTCCGAACTATCGGTGGACGGTGGAGGCATCGGACGGATGGTACTAGACAGTTCCGTTCCCATTCTATACTGTACTGAACTGTCTAGTACCCAAAGGAGGGCCGGAATGAAGATCGTCGTTATGAACAACGTCACTCTTGACGGCGTCATGCAGGCGCCCGGCCGAGCGGATGAGGACACGCGCGACGGCTTTGCGCATGGCGGTTGGGCGTCGCAGACCATCTCTCAACCGGATCCTGACATCGGAGCTGCGATGGGGGTGCGAATGTCGCAGAGCGATGGGCTGCTGTTCGGGAGACGGACGTACGAGGATCTGTTGACGACCTGGAACAGCCGTGGCGGGATGTTCAAGGATGCGCTGAATGCAGCGCAGAAGTACGTCGTGTCGCGGACGCTGACCGATCCGTTGCCTTGGCCGAACTCCACGCTTCTGGCCGGCAGTGCGGCCGACGCTGTCGCTGAGCTGCGCTCAAGGCCGGGACGAGAGCTTCACATCATGGGGAGCGGACAACTCATCGAGACGCTGATGGCCCATCGACTCGTAGACGAGTTCTTGTTGATGACCTTTCCTGTCGTTCTCGGATCTGGCCGCCGACTCTTTTCCGGCGACACGTATACGCAGCTGAACCTGGTAGATGCGAAGGCGACCAGTTCCGGTGTCGTGATTGCGACTTACCGAACAGCTCCTGCATGAGCTCCCGTCGTGCGAAGCCGTCGTGCGTGGTCAGCCGGTTCGGACTCTCAATCCCAAGGTCGGAGGTGCGATCCCTCCGGGGCCATTCACTCTGGATGCTGCTCGCGCGGCACCTTGCGGCGTTCCACGAGCGGACGCCTGCGAGGCGGCCCGAACTTGCGGTCGGCGCAGCTCTGGCAGTAGACCGCGACGCGTGGCAGGTCGCCGAACTCCGGGTCGTCGAGTCGGTAGGCGCGCCACCGCCACCAGTACGGGCCGCTGATGCGCCCGCACATGCTGCAACTCGCGAGCGGTTGCGCTGATTGACGACCTGCGAAGATCACCGATCGGATCGTGTTCGACGGCACCCGCCGCGGGAATCAGCCGAACGGCTGAGGACGCCTAGCCGTTCGGCGGCTGTCCGTTGATGGCAGACCCGACCGCCCTCCCGTCACACTTAGCTGCGAGTGGTGAGACGTCCGTGGTGCCTCGCAGCGGTCGGGGTCGCGATGCTGGCCGGCTGCGGCGGGCAGTCGGGGCCGCGCCTCACCGCCGGCCCGCGCACGAGCCTCATCGACCAGCCCGTCGCGATCGAGGTGAGCGGCGTGAAGCCGGGCGCGCTGGTCACGGTCTCCGTCGACGAGGACGATTGGGTCGGGAGCGGGGTCTTCCGCGCCGACCCGCACGGCGTGGTGTCTCCGGCCCGCCAGCGCTCGCTCCGCGGGACGTACACCGGGCTCGCGCCGATGGGGCTGTTCTGGTCGATGGCGCGCGGCTCCGGCATCGGGCCGTACTTCGGCGGGACGGTCGACGTCACCGCGACGGTCGCGGGAACGGTGGTCGGCCGGACGACGCTCACCAGGCTGGGGAAGGCGAGCGGTGTGACGGCGACGCCGCTCGACGTGCGGGACGCCGGGTTCCTCGGGCGGTATTACCGGCCCGCTCCGGGCACCGACAAGCACGTGCCGGTGCTGCTGATCGGCGGCTCTGAGGGCGGGCTGTCGATGACCCGCGAGGCCGCCTTGCTCGCCTCGCACGGGTTCCCGGCGCTCGACGTCGCCTACTTCGGCGCCTACGGCGTGCCGCCCAACCTGCAGCGCATCCCGCTCGAATACTTCGTCCGGGCGGCGCGCTGGCTCGACCGCCGCCCCGGCGTCGACGGTCGCCGGCTCGTCGTCTACGGCGTCTCGCGCGGCACGGAGGCCGCGCTGCTCCTGGCGGCGCACTTTCCGACGCTGTTCGCCGGCGTGGTGGTGCTCTCTCCTGCCGCCCGCGTCAATCCGGCGTTCGCGCCCGGCTCGGTGACCGCGCACGGCGCGGCGTGGACGATCGGCGGCCGTCCGATCGCGCCCGGCTCGCCGCTCTCGATCCGGTCGATCCGGGCCGACGTCTTCGTCAGCGCCGGGCTCGAGGACGACCTCTTCCTCAGCTACACGGCGCTGCTGAGCATCGAGTCGAAGCTTCGGCGCCTGCCGCACCGCCGTGTCGTCGCGACCGTCTATCAGCACGCCGGGCACTTCGTCGATACGGCGACGCCATACCTCCCGTTCGACCAGACCTACTACAACGAGGCGCTCGGCGTCACCGAGACGTTCGGCGGCACGTCGGCCGGCGAGAGTGCTGCGCGCGCGGACGAATGGCCGCGCATCGTGCGCTTCATCGGCTCGACGCGGGGTGCCTGACACCGCTCATCGGTGTCAGGCACCGGGAACAACGCGGCGGCCAGCATGGCTCAGTAGAGCGGCCGCTGCGGCTTCGTCCACGCGACGCGGATCAGCTCCGCCTCGGCGTCGACGAGCCCCATCTCTTCGGGGCGGGGCTGCGGCGCGCGCTTGCCGCCGGGGCGGCGCGGCGCGGTCGAATCCCACGAAAGACGGTTCATGCGTGCACCTCCTGGGTGTCTGCGGGCGCGGGCGCCCTGGTGATCCTGATGTCGCCGGAGACGGTCTTGGCGCGAATCTCGACGAGCGGGCCGTTGCCGGCCGGGGCGTCACTGCTGAGCTCGAGCTCGGATGTCGTGTCCCCGCTGACGGTCGTGCAGTCGAGGAACGCCTTCGAGCCGCGGCGGACGGCGATCGTGACGTCGCCCGAGACGGAGTGGGCTGCGACGACGCCTTGCATGACGGCGCCGTGGTCCTGGTCGCCGCTCACGGAGTTGGCGTTCACGTTGTCGTAGGCCTCGCCGATCGAGATGTCGCCCGAGACGGACGTGACGTTGACAGGTCCGTGCGCGACCGACAGGTCGATGTCGCCGGACGCGGTCTGGATGTTCACGCCGCCCGTCACCTCGCGCGCGCTGAAGTCGGAGCTCGCGCTCTTGACGTTCACGCCGCCCGAGACGCGGTCGACGTCGACGTCGCCCGATGCGGTCTGGACGTTCAGCCCGCCGAGCACGCCGCGGGCGGAGACGTCGGCCGACTTTGTGCGGACCGACAGCGCGGACTCGTGCGGGCAGCGGATGCGGCACTCGATGCCGCTCCGGCCGAAGATCGAGATCGAGAACCCCTTCTTCTGCGGGACGTCGACGAGGATCGTCGAACGGTTCCCGTGCGGGTTCAGCTCGATGCGGGCGTCGTCGACCAGACGCTGCGACTCCTCGTCGTGTGCGATGAGCTCGATCTCGACGCGCCCCTCCGTGTTCGGGTCGACGTCGATGTCGCCGGTTGCGAGGCGCACGTCGAGCTCGACCGGGCCTTGGACTTCGAATGTCTTCTGCATCTGCGGCTCCTCAGCTCTGGGCGTAACCGGACAGGCGCTTGCCGGTCACGTGGACGGGGCGGGACTCGGCGGCCCGCGCGATCGCCCGCACGAGCCAGGTGTTCGCGGAGATCCCCTCGCGCTCGGCCGCCTTCTCGACAGCGGCCTTGAGCGACTCGGGGAGGCGCAGGCTGATCCGCGCCGAGAGCTCCTCGCCGGCGACGCCGGCGGACTCGCCGGGTGCGTCGACGAAGACGAGCTCGGGCTCCTGGCCGGCGAGGCGCACCTCGATGTGGCCGGAGGGCAGCTTCGAGGAGAGCTCCACGGCCACCTGCGAGAGCAGGTCGAACAGCTTCAGCCGCAGGTTCGAGGCGAGCGCGTCGCTGAGCCGCTGGGCGACCTGGACCGACCGCTCGTCCCCGAGCTCCGCGAGCCGCTGGAGATCCTGCTGGAGTCCCTCGAGAACGATCGTCAAGTTCATCGTGACATCACTATGACATCAACCATGGTGTCTGTCAAGCAGCAACGAGCTGTCGAGAGTGACATCGTCGCCGTCGGCGGCCATTTTTGGCTGTACGCTGCGGTTCGTTGAGGGGTGACGCCGTGCCGGCCGAAGTTCTCGAGCACGTGCTCGGGGCGCTCCACGAGGGTGTCCTCGTGGTCGATGCGGCCGGGCGGCGGGTCTACGCCAACGACGAGGCGGCCCGGCTGACCGGTTATCCGACCGCCGACGCGCTCCTCGACGCGCCGCTCGACGAGGCTGTCGCCCGCTTCGAGCTCCGGGATCGCACCGGGCGACCTCTCGAGGCGACGGAGCTTCCCGGTCGCCGCGCCTTCGCCGGGGACGAGGCAGAGCCGATGCTGATTCGCTTCCGCACCGCCGGTGGGCCGGAGCGCGTCTCGGAGGTGCGCACCGCGACGATCCGGGCAGCGGACGGCGCGCCGGCGTACGTAATCACGTTCTTCCGCGAGGTGACCGAGCAGGTGATCGAGGCCGACCAGGTCGAGGCGCTCTACGTGCGAGCACGCGAGACGACGGCGCTGCTCGACGCGCTCTACGGGAGCGCGCCCGTCGGACTCGGGTTCTGGGACCAGGACCTCCGCTACGTGCGCGTCAACGAGGCGCTCGCGCGGATCAACGAGCGGCCCGCCGCCGACCACGTCGGCCGCACGTTCCGCGAAGTGGTCCCGCAGCTCGCCGACGACCTCGAGACGATCGCACGCGGCGTGCTCGAGACGGGCGAGCCCGTGATCGGGCTCGAGATCGCCGCGGGCACGCCGACGCACCCCGACGTGCTGCGGCACTGGTCGGCGAGCTACTACCCCGTGCTCGGACCGGAAGGCGCGCCGATCGGCGTCGGAGCGGTCGTCGAGGAGACGACGGAGCGGCGCCTGGCCGAGCAGCGGGAGCGCGCGGCGCGCGCCGAGGCGGAGGCGGCCGCGGCGACGCTGCGGAAGCTCGAGCGCGTCTCGCAGGCGGCGCTCGAGCACCTGTCGCTGCAGGACCTGCTCGACGCCCTGCTCGAGCGGATCGTCGAGGTGCTCGACGCGGACACCGCCGCGATCCTCCTCGTCGAGTCCGACGGGAAGCTGCACGTGCGTGCGACGGCGGGCGGCCTCGGCGGCGACAGCTCCGTCGGGATCCCGATCGGCGAGGGACTCGCCGGCGGCGTCGCCGCCGACCGCGTGCCGGTGCTCGTGCCCGATCTCTCGAAGATCGAGCTCTATCGGTCGACGCTGCGCGACCGAGGCATCAACTCGGTCGTGGCCATCCCGCTCGTCGTCGCGGACCGCGTGATCGGGGTCGTCCATGCCGGCTCCGAGGCGTACGCCCAGTTCGTCGAGGACGACGCACGGCTGCTCGAGCTGATCGCCGACCGGATCGCGCTCGCGATCAACCAGGCTGCGCTGTACGAGGCCGAGCGGGCAGCCCAGGAGCGCCTGCGCTTCCTGGGCGAAGCGGGTGCGTTGCTCGGCTCGTCGCTGGACGTCGAGAAGACGCTCGATCAGCTCGGGCAGCTCGTCGCCGGCCGGATCTCCGACTGGTGCAGCATCCATCTCGTCGCCGAGGAGACCGGTGTGCGCCTCGTCTCGCTGGCCCACCGCGACGAGCGGCGGACGGACGGGATCCGCGCGGCGCTGTCGGCGCCGTCGACGAACGCGCGGATCGCCCGCGTCGTGCAGAGCGGCGGGCCGGCGCGAGACTCGCTCACGCTCGTCGTGCCGCTGAACGCACGCGGGCGGACGTTCGGTGCCATGAGCCTCGGCTGGGACACCGGGGATCGGGACGACTACGAGGACGAGGTGGCGTTCGTGCTGGACATCGCGCGCCGGGCGGCGATCGCGATCGACAACGCGCAGCTCTACGGCGCGGCCGCCGAGCGTGCGCAGGCGGCGCGGGTGCTCGCGTCGGTCGGCGACGGCGTGTTCTTCGTCGATCGGACCGGGGTGATCCGCACGTGGAACCGGGCGGCTGCGATCGCCACCGGCCTGACGGCGTCGGACGTCGTCGACCGGCTCGCGGTCGAAGCGATCCCGGGGTGGTCGGCGATCGTGACCCGGATCGAGGTCGCAAGCGCCGGCAGCGCGGCGCCTCGGCCCGAGTCACTGCCTCTCGACCTCGGGGGACGCGAGCTCTGGCTCTCGATCCACGGCGTCGCGGTACCGGACGGAGTCGTCTACGCGTTCCGCGACCTGACGGAGGAGCGTGCGCTCGAACGCATGCGAACCGAGTTCGTGTCGACTGTCTCGCACGAGCTGCGCACCCCTCTGGCGGCGATCTACGGCGCGGCGATGACACTGCGGCGCAGCGACGTCTCGATCGACGACACACAGCGCCTACGGCTCCTCGAAATCGTCTCGGGTGAGGCAGACCGACTCGCACGCACCGTCAACGACATCCTCTGGGCGAGCCGTCTCGACACGGACTCGCTCAGCGTGACGATCCAGAACTGCGATCCGCTCGCGCTCGTCGACGAGGTGGTGACGGCGCAGGCGGTGCACCTCGACCGCGCGCACCGGCTGCTCGTCGCCTCG
>DASXDB010000018.1:0-2060 GCA_036490895.1 Gaiellaceae bacterium | reverse complement strand
GACGTAACTCAGACGTAACCCTGACGATCGTCAGACGATGCGTCAGACGCCTGCGGCGGCGCGCGCGGCCGCTTCGTACACCACGTTCCGTGCGAAGTGGTCGAGCTGGGCTGAGAGGACGTCGCTTGCATTGGGCGGATTGCCCGGTGGGAACGGGGCCGGCCGGCCGTCCAGGTCGATGCCCTCCAGGCGCTCGCGCTGGTCGAGCTCCAGCTCCACGTCATGACCCAGCCGCGAGACCAGCCACCCGCGCAGCAGATGCGCCTGCGCGCGCGTGCCGTGGACTCGCATCGACCTCACGACCGCCACAGCCGGCCACAGCGACGCGAGCAGACCGCGCCAGCGCTCCGTGCGGTCCCACGCGATGTCCGACACCGCCACGCGAGCGAACAGCCGCGCGAGATCGGCGTAGTCCGCGGGGACATCCGGCCACTCCGTCGAGTCGACGACCAGCCGATCGATCACACCCACCAGCTGATGAAACGCCGGCGATTCCCACTCGGGCCGGCCGCGCCAACGACAGAACACGGGCAGGTCCGAGATGAGTAGCGGCAGCACGATCGACGCCGGCGCCGACGCGCGCGAACCGCGCAGCGCCAACTCGATCACCTCGCCGCAGATCGCGCGATCGCCGAACGGAAAGCATCGCACCGACACCAGCGCATCGAGACCGTCCTCGAGCTCCGGATGCGGGACCAGCAGCAGCGTCCGCGAGGGATGGCGCTCCGCCATGCCGGCGAGTGTCTCCTCGGCGGCGTGCCGCCACTCCGGCGGCGCCCACGCGATGTGCGTCATCACCGACGTGCGCATGTTCGGTTGCGACATCCCCGTCGACGACTCGTCGCGCAGGCGGGCGAGCTCACGCTCGATCTGGCCGATCGTGACGTCCTCCCCCGTCCAGTCGTCGGTCAGTGCCGTCGCCACGACCGCCCGTCCCGGTGCACCAGCTCGTCGGATGCCGCCGGCCCCCACGTCCCGGCCGCGTAGTTCGGGAACGATGGCCGGTCGCGCTGCCAGAGACCGACGATCGCGTCGACGAGCGCCCACTGCTCCTCGATCTCGTCCGACCGCGTGAACAGCGTCTGGTCGCCGAGCATCGCGTCGAGGATCAGCCGCTCGTACGCGTCCGGGAGCCCCTCGCGGAACGTGCCGCCGTAGAGGAAGTCCATGTGCACGGTGCGGATCGTCATCCCCTGCCCAGGTACCTTCGCGCCGATCGCGAGCGAGACACCCTCGTTCGGCTGCACATGGATCAGCAGGACGTTGGGCCGCAGACCCTCCGCCGCGCCGTCCTCGAACGGCGGATGCGGCGCCCGCTTGAACTGGATCGCGATCGTCGTCTCGCGCCGCGCGAGCCGCTTGCCCATCCGCACGTAGAACGGCGTGTCCGCCCACCGCCAGTTGTCGACGTACAGCTTCGCGGCGACGAACGTCTCGGTCATCGAACCGGGCGCGACGCCCTCCTCCTCCCGGTAGCCGCGCACCTGCTCGCCTTCGACGAACCCGGACCCGTACTGGCCTCGCACGAGGTGCTTCGGCCCAGGCGTGTGCATCGCCTTCAACACCTTCACCTTCTCGTTGCGGACCGAGTCGGCGGTGAAGTCGATCGGCGGCTCCATCGCGGTGATCGCGACGAGCTGCAGCAGGTGGTTCTGGAAGATGTCGCGGATCGCACCCGCCTGCTCGTAGTAGCCGGCGCGGCTCTCGATCCCGATCGACTCGGCGACGGTGATCTGCACGTGGTCGATGAACTGCCGGTTCCAGATCGGCTCGAAGATGCCGTTCGCGAACCGCAGCGCGAGCATGTTCTGGACCGTCTCCTTGCCGAGGTAGTGATCGATACGAAAGACCTCGTCCTCCGCGAAGTGTTGCTTGATCTCCGCGGTGAGCGCCTTCGCTGATGCCAGGTCGTGACCGAACGGCTTCTCGATGACGAGCCTGATCCACCCTTCGGCGCCGCGGCGCTGCGCGATCTCCTCGACCAGCGTTCCGATCGCCGACGGCGGAACCGCGAAGTAGTAGACGCGGTTGCCGCCCGTCCCGCGGTCCTGGTCGAGCGA
>DASXDB010000017.1:0-13954 GCA_036490895.1 Gaiellaceae bacterium | reverse complement strand
CGCCGGATCATCAGGGACGAGCTCATCGGCCTCTTCGGGGTCGTCGAGCGCAACCTGTACCTGACGAAGCGCTACCTCCTCTGGGACCTCGCGTTCCTGCTGTGGACCGTGGCGAACACGCTCACGATCGTGTTCATCGCGCGCGGCGTCGGCATCGCGCCCGCCGCTCGCAACGAACTCGAGACGAAGCTGCTCGTCGGCGGCGTCATCTGGGCGTTCCTCGGGATCATCTTCGAGATCGTCACCGAGACGGTCGCATGGGAGCGCTGGGAAGGAACGATCGAGTACACGTTCATGGCGCCGGTCTCGCGACCGGTGCACCTGATCGGGATGGGCGTGTACGCGGTGATCTACGGCCTCGTGCGTGCGGCGCTGGTGTTCCTCGCCGTCGTCGTGTTCATCGGGATCCACCTGCCGCACGCGAACTACGGCGCCGCGATCGCGCTGCTCGCGATCGCTTCGATCTCGTTCATCGGGGTCGGGATGATGACGGCGGTCCTGCCGCTCGTCTCGCCGGAGAAGGGCACGCAGCTCGGCTTCGTCGCGCAGGGCCTGATGCTCGTCGTCTCGGGCGTCTACTACCCGGTGAGCGTCCTGCCGGACTGGATGCAGTGGATCGCGAAGATCTCGCCCGCGACGTACGCGCTGCGGGGCAACCGGGAGCAGATCCTGAACGGCGCCGGGCTCGCCTGGGCCGACGTGTGGCCGCTGCTCGTGATCGGCGCCTTCTCGATCCCGATCGGGCTCTCGGTCTTCAAGGTCGGCGAGCGGTACGCGAAGAAGCGCGGGAAGCTCAAGCGGTCGGGCTGACCCATGATCGAGCTGCGCGCTGCGGAATCCGACGAGGACCTCGAGGCGTGGAGGGCGGTGCGGTCGGCGATCATGCCGAACGAGCGGACGTCGTCGGTCGCCGAGCTGCGAACCGGGGCCGACGCGACGACGCTCTTCCTGCTCGCCTTCGTCGACGGAACGCTCGCCGGCAGCGGCATCGCGAACAGCGCCTCGACCGGCGGGGCGTTCACGCAGCCACGTGTGCTGCCTTCCTTCCGTCGGCAGGGCGTGGGCACGCGGATCCTGACGGCGCTCGCCGACCAGGCGCTCGCGTGCGGCTACAAGGAGGCGGGCTCTCAGCTCGAGGAGGCGGGGTCCGCCGCGTTCGCTGACCGATTCGGGTTCACGGAGCGGAACCGTCAGATCGAGCAGGTGTACACGGTGCGCGGCGACGAGCCCGACGTGGAGGCGCCGGCCGGGATCGCGATCGTCCCACTCCGTGGTCGCGCCGATCTGCGCACGCGGTTGTACGCCGAGCTCGTCGAGGCCGCGCTTGCGGACTTCGCGCTCGACCGCCCGATTGCGATCACCGAAGAGGAGTGGTGGAGCAGCTGGATCACGTCCGACGAGTGGGCGTTCGTCGCGCTCGCCGGGGACGACCTGGTCGGCATGGCCGGGCTGCTCGACGACGAAGATCATCCCGAGCGGGCCGAGAACCTCTTGACGGCGGTCCGGCGCGACCTACGTGGACGCGGCATCGCCCGCGCACTGAAGAGGCACACGCTGCGGTGCGCCGCCGCCCGCGGGCTCACGGAGGTCTACACCTGGACGCAGACCGGCAACGAGGCGATGCAGGAGCTGAACCGCTCGCTCGGGTACGTCGACCGGGACACGGTCGTCAGCGTACGTGCGCCGTTGCCGCTCCAAGGGTGATAGGAAGTCGGCACCGATTCCGGGCCGAGAGGAGCGACCACCGTATGGGCATGATCGAGAGCGAGTTCCGCGCGACATCCACCCCCGAGGCGCGCAAGCAGGCGCTGAAGCAGATGGAGAAGGACGGCGTCGAATACGCCCTCTTCTGGTTCACCGACATCGAAGGTCACCTGAAGAGCTTCGCGATCACGCCCTCCGAGCTGGCCGGCGCGCTCGACGACGGCATGGGGTTCGACGGCTCGTCGATCACCGGGTTCAATGCGATCGAGGAATCGGACATGGTCGCCATCCCGGACCCGACGACGTACCGGCTGATGCCGACGCGCGACGGTGAAGCCAAGGTCGGGCGCATGATCTGCGATGTCGTCAAGCCGAACGGGGAGCCGTACGAAGGCGATCCGAGATACGTCCTGCGCCGGGCGCTCGACCGGATGCGCTCGCTCGGCTTCGACACGTTCAACATCGGCCCGGAGCTCGAGTACTTCCTGTTCGCCGACAACGAGTCGACGATCACGCTCGACGAGGGCGGCTACTTCGCGATGACCGCGCTCGACGCAGCGACCGAGCTGCGCAACGAGACGATCCAGGCGCTCGAAGCGATGGGGATCGGGATCGAGTACCACCACCACGAGGTCGCGCCGTCGCAGCACGAGATCGACATGCGTTACGCAAATGCGCTGGACATGGCGGATCAGACGATCACGTACCGGCTGATCGTCAAGGAGGTTGCGGCGAAGAACGGCGTGTACGCCACCTTCATGCCCAAGCCGCTCTTCGGCGAGAACGGGTCGGGGATGCACACGCACATGTCGCTGTTCAAGGACGGACGCAATCAGTTCTTCGACGGCAACGACCAGTACAACCTCTCACCCGCGGGCAAGCAGTTCATCGCGGGGCTCCTGCGTCATGCGCGCGAGCTCTCGGCCGTGTTCGCGCAGTGGGTCAACTCGTACAAGCGGCTCGTGCCGGGCTTCGAGGCGCCGGTGTACGTCGCGTGGTCGCAGCGCAACCGCTCGGCGCTGATCCGGATCCCGCTCTACAAGCCGGGGTCGGAGCAGGCGACGCGCGCGGAGATCCGCTGTCCCGACCCGGCGTGCAACCCCTACCTGACGTTCGCTGCGCTCCTGCATGCGGGGCTCGAAGGGATCGAGCAGGGCTACGAGCTGGCTCCGCCGATGGAGACGAATCTCTATCACCTGACCGCGGAGGAGCGCCGCGACCAGGGCATCGTCTCGCTGCCCGAGACGCTCGGCGAGGCGATCGACGAGTTCGCGGCCAGCGACCTGATGCGCCGAGCGTTCGGCGACCACATCTTCGACAACTACGTGAAGCTGAAGCGGAAGGAGTGGGACGAGTACCGCGTGCAGCTCACGCAGTGGGAGCTCGACCGCTATCTGCGCGTTCTTTGACCGGCCACGCCGGGTGTCTGACACCCCCGGTGTCTGACATCTGTTCTAGCGGTCGACCGCTATCCGAGGGTTGTTCGACCTGCCACGCAGGGTGTCTGACGCCGAAGGTGTCTGACACCTCGCCTACAGGAACGTGCGGATCGACTCGCGGTCGACCCTGAGGCCGATCACCTTCGCGCCGTCGTCGATCTGCTCGATCGACTCGGCCGGCACGAGCCGGCGGCGGCGGGCGAAGAAGCCGGAGCGGACCGACAGTGCGTCGGGCTCCTCGGGTGACGTTCCGTACATCGGGCACTCGACGGTTCCGACCACGCGGCCCTTCGCATCTGCGACGAGGAAGCCGGCGGTGGCACGGAGGTCGATGGCGAGTGCGCTCACGGTTGCGAAGCTATTCCCCGACTACGAGGAAATACCTCTTCGGCCGTAAAGCTTTTGTGAAAGTGGCTAACTGCCCCACTTGCCCGACATCGCGAGCATCGCGATCGTCAGCAAGACGAGCAGGATCGACGACGTCCCGGTGGCGATCCGCGCGGCGATCGCCTTGCCGCTTCGCAGCCACCAGAACGTGAGACCGATCGTGATCAGCAGGACGAGTGCTCCGGCGTCGGCGAAGCTGAAGCCGATGCCGACCCAGGTCGGGTCGTTCCCGCCGAACGCGTCCTTCTCCCGGTTGTACATGACCTGGCCGAAGACCCTGAGGAGCGCGTAGAACGGGATCGCCGCCAGGAGCGTCGTGAACGTCGCCCGACGCAGGAATACGGCCTCGGGCCGCTTCCGGGCGGCGAGCAGCAAGAGGAGCGCGGTGAGGATCGCGCCGACCGTCGTCATCGCCCCGAGCACGTGCAGGAAGAGCGGCCAGAAGGGGCGGCTGAAGGCGATCACGAGCCCGGCTTCCAGATCATGATCACGAGGGCGGCGATCGTCGCGACTCCGGCTGCGTAGTTGACGGCGAGCGCCTTCGGGTCGCGGAGCATCGCGCGCAACTCGCCCGACATCGTGTCGCCGGCGGCCGCCTCGCGCTCGGCCGCTTCACGCACGTGCTCCTGATGACGTCCGCCGCGCCCGCCGAGCGCGCTGGCGAGCACCCAGAAGACGAGCGCGGCCCAGATCCAGCCGGTGCCGATCCCGAAGCCGAGGTCGTGCCACAGCCAGATGCCGAAGAGCAGCGTCCCGAGCACTCCCGCGAAGATGAGCGGGAGCGCGTACCTGATCAGCTTCATCAGGAACGCGGCTTCGCTCGGCTTCTCGGAGCGAATCGCGAGCACGTTCAGGATCGCTGCCGCGGTCGACCCGCCGACAAGACAGAAGGCGGCGGCGATGTGCAGCATCAGCAGCCATTGGGTCTTGTCCACGCGGTGAGCGTAACGTTGTTCGCGGATGGACGCGCGCGAACGGTATCTCCGGTTGCTGACCGAGACGATCGAGGCGGTCAACTCGACGCTCGACCTCCAGGAGGTCCTGGCGCTCGTTGCGACCAAGGTCGCGGCCGCGCTCGAAGCGGACGCGTGTTTCGTCTACCTCTACGACGACCGCGCGGACGAGCTCGTGCTGCGTGCGACGCACGGCACCCCGATCGACGACATGACGAGACGCCCACGCATGCGGCCGGGTGAGGGGATCACCGGGTCGGCTGCGGCCGCCCGCGCGCCGGTGATGCTCGTGGAGCAGGCCCATCTCGATCCGCGGTTCAAGAACTTCCCCAACCTGCCGGAGGACGAGTACGAGTCGATCCTCGCCGTGCCGATCCTCACGCGCGACGGAACGCTCGAGGGCGCGCTCAACGTGCGCACCCGCGAGCCGCGAGCGTTCTCCGACGACGAGGTCGAGCTGTTGCTCGCGATCGCCGCGCAGGTCGCACAGTCGATCGAGCACGCGAAGCTCTACTCCGAGGCTCAGCGGCGGGTGCACGAGCTGGAGGCGCTGGCGCGCATCTCGGAGGCGGTGCAGGACTCGCTGTACCTCGAGGAGTCGCTCGAAGCGATCGTCAAGACCACGATGGACGCGCTCGATGCGACCGGTGCTGCGCTCGTTCTCGACGACGGTCGCATTGCGTGGCCCGAGGGTGTCTCCTCGGCGCATGCGGTGCGCCAGTCCCTCACGTGGCGCGGCCGGCAGATCGGGGAGCTCGTCGCCGACCGGAAGACGCCGTTCACGGAAGCAGACCGCGAGCTGCTCGCGTCGATCGCGACCCACGCAGCGGTTGCGCTCGAGCACGGACGCGCGGTGATGCGCGGCGTCCTCGCTCAGGAGATCCACCATCGCGTGAAGAACAACCTGCAGACGGTCGCGTCGCTGCTGCGGCTGCAGGCGCGCTCTGCCGACGCGGTCGATCCTCGCGAGGCGCTGGAGCACTCCGTCAACCGCATCCTCGCCATCGCCGCAGTCCACGAGCTGCTGACCGAGCGGCGCGAGGAGGACGTCGACCTCGCCGACCTGTTCGACCGCTTGCGCGCGATGCTCGTGCAGGGCGTCGGCGGCGGCAAGGACGTGTCGGCGACGCTCGCGTCCGTCACATTGCCCGGCGCGCGCGCGACCGCCGCGGCGCTCGTCTTCGCCGAGTTGCTGCAGAACGCGCTCGAGCACGGCGGCGACCGGATTCGGGTCGAGCTCGCGCAGCGGAACGGCGACCTCGTGCTCGCGATCGCAGACGACGGCACCGGGATCGGCGACGCGGCGTCGGGCACCGGGCTGTCGATCGTGCAGGCGCTCGTGCGGGACGAGCTGCGCGGGACGCTCGAGCTCTCGTCGGGCCCCGGCGCGCGCGCCGAGGTCGTCTTTCCCGCCTAGGACGGCGGTGCCGCGCCGGGTCGTGCCGGTCGGCTAGCCCGATTGGTCGTCGAACGTGAAGTGGTAGTGGTCGCCGTGGGCGTCGACGCCCAGCACCTGGTCGGTCAGGACCTCCGCCGCGACCGGGTCGAGGAACACGCGCGCGCCGTCGCGTTCGACGACCTCGTCGCCCTCGTGCGGCTCGGTCGCGTCGTCGACCTGGAGGTCGACACCGTCGTCTGCCTCCTGGGCGGTGATCCGGAGCGCACCCATCCCCTTCAGCGGCTCCACGGCGTCCTCGTGGATCTCGAGCATCGCAGGAGTCTAGGCGAGACCTCGTTTGCGGCGCGGGAGGCCAGGCGAGGGCCACCGCAGGAGCCTTCGAGCGAGCCTCCCACACCGCAGCTCTCATCCTGCTCCCGCACGGGCGTTCCGCCACTAGCCGTTCGGCCAGGGTGTACAACCCCCCGATGCGGATCCTGATCGCCGAGGACGAGACGATCATCCGCCTCGACTTGCGCGACCTCCTGGAGCGCGCCGGCCACGAGGTCGCCGGCGAGGCGCGGGACGGCGAGGAGGCGGTGGCGCTCGCGCGGGAGCTCGAGCCCGACCTCGCGATCATGGACGTGAAGATGCCGCGGCTCGACGGGATCGAGGCCGCGAGGCGCATCCTCGACGACCGCCCGATGCCGATCGTGCTGCTGACCGCGTACGGCCAGCAGGAGCTCGTCGCGCGCGCGGTCGAGGCGGGCGTCTTCGGCTACCTCGTCAAGCCGTTCCGCGAGCAGGACCTCGTGCCGGCGATCGAGACCGCGCGCGCCCGGCATGCCGAGCTCGCCGCCGTCCGCGAGGAAGCGGAGTCGCTCGCCGATGCCCTCGCCGCCCGCAAGGCGATCGAGCGCGCGAAGGGGCTGCTGATGGAGAAGGAGAACCTCAGCGAGGCGGAGGCCTTCGACCGCCTCAGGCGCGCGAGCCAGGTGTCCGGACGGCCGCTGAAGGTGATCGCCGAGGCCGTCGTCGATACGCTCGCTGTTGAATGACGAGCACGCTCACACCCCCGAAGGAGCGCGCGCGCACCGGTTCGGGCTCCGGCACCGGCGATGCCTGGCGCGTGATCGTTCGCAACGACAACCACAACACGTTCGAGGGCGTCGCATTCGCGCTCGCGCAGACGATCCCGGGCGTGGACTATGCGAAGGGGATGGCGCTCGCCAACAAGATCCACTCGACCGGCCAGGCGATCGTCTGGTCGGGCCATCGAGAGCTCGCCGAGCTCTACCACTCGCAGCTCGAGGGCTACGGCCTCACGCTCGCACCGCTTGAACGCTGACGACGGGATCCGCCGCGTCTTCGACGCATTTCGCGGCGGCGATCCGCGCGCGCTGTTCGAGGTGATCGCGGAGCACGCCGTCTGGATCGTGAACGGCACCGTTTCGGTCGCGAACGTGTACGAAGGACGCGAGCAGATCTTCCACCTCTTCCGCGAGACGCGGCGTCTCACCGGCGGCACGTACCTCTCGACCCTGAGGTGGTGGTTGAGCGACGACGCGCATGCGGCAGCGGTCTACCGCGCGCAGGGAAAGCGCGAGGGGCGCGAGCTCGACATCGACCAGGTGCTGTTGATCGACCACGTCGACGGGGTCTGGCAGCGGATCGTCGCCATCCCCTGCGACCCGCCGGCGTTCGAGGGTTTCTGGGCGGCGTAGGCTTGACGGAGCGGAGGACGGTGAAGGTCGGGGTTCAGCTGCCCGAGGTCGAGTACGAGGCGCGCCGGGGCGAGCTCGCGGCGATGGCGCGCGCGGCGGAAGAGGTCGGCTTCGACTCGGTGTGGGTCGGCGACCATCTGCTCTACCGCGACCCGGTCCGCGGTCCGTGGGATGCCTGGACGACGCTCGCCTGGCTCGCGGGGATCACCGAGCGCGTCGAGCTCGGCCCGCTCGTCGCATGCACGGCGTTCCACCCACCCGGCCTCCTCGCCCGGATGGCGGCCGCGACGCACGAGCTCTCCGGCGGCAGGCTCGTCCTCGGTCTCGGCTGCGGCTGGAACGAGGTCGAGTTCCGCGCGTTCGGGCTGCCGTTCGACCACCTCGTCTCTCGGTTCGAGGAGTCGTTCACGATCGTCCGCGGATTGCTTGCCGGCGAGCACGTCACCTTCCACGGCCGCTACCAGGACGTCGACGACGCGGTCCTCCTGCCGAAGCCGGCGACGTCGCCGAAGCTGATGCTCGGCGCGAACGCGCCGCGGATGCTCTCGATCGGCCTCCCGCACGTCGACAGCTGGAACACGTGGTTCTCACGCTACGGCAACACGGTCGAGGGCTTCGCCGCCGAGAACGCCGGCATCGACGCGACCGCAGAGCGGGCCGGACGCGACCCGGCGACGCTCGAGCGGAGCGCGTGTGTGTTCGTCTCGGTCGAGAGCGCGGGAGTGAGGAACAACGACGAGGACGTCGAGCCGGTGCCGGCCGACAAGCTGGCGGCGCACCTGCAGGCGCTCGGGGAAGCGGGCGCGGACGAGGCGATCCTCGTCGCGGACCCGATCACCGAGGCGTCGATCCGCTCGCTTGGAACAGTGATTCCCACCGCCTGAGCAGCGTGTCGAGCTCGTCGCGCGCCCGCTTGTGGGCGGCCACGAGCTCGACGTCCGACCAGTCGGCGGCGAGCTTCTGCTCCACCTCGGCGAGCCGCGCCTCCGCCTTCTCCACCTCAGCCTCGACGAGATCGAGTTGCGACGGCTTCGCCTTCGCCGGCCGTTTCGGCCGTTCGGGCTTCGGCGCCTTCGGCGGGGGCGGAGGCGGTGCATCCTGCGCCTCCTGCGCGCGGACGTAGTCGGCCCAGCCCCCGGGGTACGACGCGATTCCACGGTCTTCGACCGCGAGCAGCCGGTCGGCGACTGCATCGAGCAGCGCGCGGTCGTGCGACACGAGCAGCACGGTGCCGGGAAACGCCTCGAGCGCCGCCTCGAGCGACTCGCGCGACTCGAGGTCGAGATGGTTCGTCGGCTCGTCCAGCACGAGGAAGTTCGCACCGGACGCGACGACGATCGCGAGCGCGAGCCGGCGGCGCTCGCCGCCCGAGAGCGCGACGACCGGCTTCTCGTGCTCGTCCCAGCCGGAGAAGAGGAAGCGACCGAGGAGCGACTGCGCCTCGGGCCGTTTCAGGCCGGTGCCCGCCATGGCCGCCTCGAGCACGGAACCGCGCTCGTCGAGCTCGGCCTCGTGCTGTGAGAAGTACGCGGTCTCGACGCCGTGGCCGAGGCGGATCCTCCCGCCCGCCGGATCGCGCTGCCCGAGCAGCGTCTGGAGCAGCGTCGTCTTGCCGGATCCGTTCGGTCCGACGAGCGCGACGTGCTCACCGCGCTCGATCGCGAACGCCGCATCGTCGAGCAGCGGCTTGTCCCCGGCCCGGATGCGGAGGCCTTCGGCGACGGCCACGTCGCGGCCCGATCGTGCGGGCTTCAGGAACTCGAAGCCGAGCGTGCGCCGCCGGTGATCCGGCGCGACGATCCGGTTCGCCTGCAGCTTCTCGATCTGCCTGAGCTTCGATTGCGCCTGCCGCGCCTTCGACGCCTTGTACCGGAACCGCTCGACGAATCGCTCGAGTCGTGCGAGCTGCTCCGTCTGCCGCTCAGCGGCCTTCGCCTGATGGATGTCGCGCGCCGCCTGCTCGCGCCGCCACACATGCCAGGCGCCGGGGAAGTAGACCGACTTGCCGCGCTCGAGCTCGAGCACGGCCGTCGTCACCGCCTCGAGGAACCACCGGTCGTGCGCGACCAGGATGACACCGGCGTCGATCGTCTTGAGCATCTCCTCGAGCCATTCGAGCGACTCGATGTCGAGGTGGTTCGTCGGCTCGTCGAGCAGCAGCAGGTCCGGCTGCGACGCGAGCGCGCGCGCGAGCGACGCGCGCGTCAGTTCGCCTCCCGAGAACGTTCGGAGCGGGCGCTCCAGGTCGGCGTCCGTGAAGCCGAGGCCGCGCACGACGGACGCGGCGCGGTCGCGCCAGTCGTAGCCGCCGGCGTGCTCGAGTCGTGCCTGCGCGTCCGCATAGCGCCGCAGCACCGCCGGATCGTGCTCGCCGGCCGACATGCGCTCCTCGAGCGCGCGCAGCTCGCTCTCGACCGCGGCGAGGTCGGCTGTTCCCGCGAGGACGTACTCGCGCAGCGGGCGGCTCGACTGGTCGGGCGGACGCTGGTCGTGCAGGGCGACGCGGGCGCCTTTCTCCCACGCGAGGTCGCCGCTCTCGAGGGTGATCTCGCGTGCGAGCGCGCGCAGGAGCGTTGTCTTCCCGGCGCCG
Source organism: Gaiellaceae bacterium (assembly GCA_036490895.1). Classification (GTDB taxonomy): domain Bacteria; phylum Actinomycetota; class Thermoleophilia; order Gaiellales; family Gaiellaceae; genus PALSA-600. Next base: position 3,779 of record DASXDB010000017.1, on the reverse strand, counting down.
TTCGGCCCTGCGAGCGCGAGCCGGTCGCGCCGCTCGATCTTGAACGAGACGCCGTCGAACAGGACATCGCCCGAGAACTCCTTCCGGAGTGCGGATGCGATCAGGACCGCCACGGCTGCAAACTATCCTCCGGCCCCAATGAGGATCGTGGCGCTCGACATCGGTTCGTCCTCGGTACGCGCGGTCGCGTACGGGGCGGACGGCGAGCCGGTGCCGGGCGATGCGCACCTCCCATACACCTCGCACGACGCCGACGAGCTCGTCGACGCGTGCCGTGCGGTGCTGGCTCATGTCGGGGAGGGCGATGCGCTCGCGCTCTCCTGCTTCTGGCATTCCCTGCTCCCGCTCGACGACCACGATCGTCCGCTCTCGCCGGTGCTGACGTGGCGTGACTTCTCGGGGGAACCGCCGGCGCTCGATGCCGGCGCGTATCACCGGCGCACGGGCTGCTTTCTCCACCCGTCGTTCTGGCCGGCGAAGCTCGGCGGCCTCGCTGCTGCGCGGTACGTGTCGTTCGCCGACTACCTGTTGCTCCGTTTGACCGGTCAGCTCGTGACGACCGTCTCGATGGCGAGCGGCACAGGTGTCTTCGATCCGAACCGGCTGGCCTGGGACGGCGAGACGCTGGCGGCCGTCGGCGTCGACGAGTCGCAGCTGCCGGCCGTCGCCGACGGGCAGGTCGCGAACGTCTGGCCGGCGCTCGGCGACGGCGCACTGTCGAATGTGGGCGCCGGCTGCGTAGGCCCCGGCCGCGCGGCGGTCACGATCGGGACGTCCGCCGCTGCACGCGTCGTCTACGACGCGCCGTCCGCCGATCCGAAGCCCGGACTCTTCCTCTACCGCCTCGACGAGCGGCGGTTCTGCGAGGGCGGCGCGCTGTCCGACGGCGGGAACCTGCACGCGTGGCTCAGCCTCACGCTGAGCGACGCCGAACCGGCCGACCGTCCCGACCACGGCTTGACCTTCCTGCCGTTCCTCGGCGGCGAGCGCTCACTGGGCTGGGACGTGCACCGCCGCGGGCTGGTCGACGGGCTGACGTTCGCGACGACTCCCGGCGAGATCGTCCAGGCCGCGCTCGAAGGCGTCGCCTACCGGCTGGCCGACATCCTCGACGCGATCGGAGGGGTCGAGGCGGTCGTCGCGACCGGGCACGCCGCGCTCGTCAACGACGCCTGGCTCCAGATCCTCGCCGACGCGCTCGGACGGCCCGTCGAGGTCTCCGGCGAGCCCGAGGGCTCGGCGCGCGGCGCGGCAGTCGTGGCGTTCGAGAGGATGGGCGTCACCGTGGCGCCGGCGCCGATCGCCCGAGTCGTCGAGCCGCGGTTGGAGCGTTTCGAGATCCATTCGCTGGCGAGGGAAGAACAACGGAGGCTGATGCGTTTACAGGAGGCGACATGATCGGGATCATCGGAGGCGGCCTGGCCGCCGCAAAGGTCGTCGAGAGCTATCGCGAGGCGGGCGGGACGGACGAGATCGTCCTTTGGTCGCAGGACCCGCACGGCCCGTACCACCGACCGCCGCTCACCAAGCGGCTGCTGCGGGGCGAGTCGAAGCCCGAGGACGCGCTCATCTCGCTCGAAGGCGTCGACCTTCGGTTGGGCGAGCGGATCGAGTCGCTCGACGACGTCCAGGTGGACACGATCGTGCTGGCGACCGGCGCCCGCCCGCGGCCGCTCGGCGACGCGCTCTCCTTCCGAACGCTCGACGACTCCCTCGATCTCCGGCGTCGCGCCGAATCGGCGAAGACCGCGACCGTAATCGGCGGCGGATTCATCGGCTGCGAGATCACGGCGTCGCTCACGATGATCGGCGTCAAGGTCACGCAGATCGTCCGCGACCCGATGCTGTTCGCGACCATCGAGTGCCCACCGCTCTCGGAGGCGCTGCACGAGACCTACCGCGCACACGGTGTCGACCTGCGCCTCGAGACGAGCGACATCCCCGACGCGGACGTCATCGTCGCCGGCATCGGGGTCGACCCGAACATCGAGCTCGCGGAGCGGGCGTCGCTCGAGATCCGGAGCGGGGTCGTGGTCGACGAACGCTTTCGGACCTCGCGGGACGGTGTGTACGCAGTCGGCGACGTCGCCGAGTTCTTCGACCCGCTCTACGGCCGGCATCGCCGCATCGAGCACTGGTCGACCGCGGCCTACCACGGGACGACGCTCGGCAAGATCCTGGCCGGCGATCCGGACGCGCGCTACGACACGGTCTCGTCGTTCTTCTCCGAGGAGTTCGGGCGAAGCTTCCGGTCCTTCGGCGACGCCTCCGGGCACGACGGCACCTCGCTCGAGGGCGACTTCTCTGGCGATCACGCGATCTACCGGTTCCTGAAGGCCGGGGCGACGATCGCCGCGGTCGCGATCGGCCTCCCCGACGACGAGCAGGACGAGCTGAAGGACCAGATCAGAGCCGGCGCGACGACCCGCGCATAGTCGTTACGCTCGCAGGGAAGGCGATTCCCTGGAGGAGCGTTGGCGAACACTGAGATCGAACAGCTTTCCATCGACACGATCAGGACGCTGTCGATGGACATGGTGCAGCAGGCGAACGCCGGTCACCCGGGCACGGCGATGGCGCTCGCACCGCTCGCGTACCTGCTCTACGGCGAGGTGATGCGCCACAACCCGGCCAGCCCGCACTGGTCGAACCGCGACCGGTTCGTCCTCTCGGCCGGGCACGCTTGTGTCCTCCAGTACTCGGCGCTCCACCTGGCCGGCTACAACCTCTCGCTCGAAGAGCTGAAGCGGTTCCGGCAGTGGCAGTCGAAGACGCCGGGGCACCCTGAGTACCATCACACCGAGGGCGTCGAGGTGACGACCGGGCCGCTCGGGCAAGGCTTCGCGAACGGCATCGGGATGGGGTTGGCGGAGCGGTTCCTCGCGGCGACGTTCAACCGCCCGGGGCACGAGCCGATCGTCGACCATCGCGTCTACGTCATCTGCTCCGACGGGGACCTGATGGAGGGCGTGTCCTACGAGTCCGCGTCGCTCGCGGGGACGAACGCACTGGGGAAGCTCGTCTACTTCTACGACGACAACCACATCACGATCGACGGGACGACCTCGATCTCGTTCACCGAGGACCGCGCCGCGCGCTTCGAGGCGCTCGGCTGGCACGTCCAGAAGGTGGAGGACGTCAACGAGCTCGACGTACTGCGCGAGGCGATCGCGAACGCGCAGGCCGAGACGACGCGGCCGTCGATCATCGTCTGCCGCACGCACATCGCGTACGGCGCGCCGAAGGCGGTCGACACGGCAAAGGCCCACGGCTCTCCGCTCGGCGCCGAAGAGGTCGCGGCCGCGAAGAAGGCGCTCGGCTGGGACCCCGACAAGCACTTCTACATCCCGGACGAGGTCGCGTCGCACATGAACCAGGTCGACAGAGGGAGCGCCGCCGAGACCGAATGGGAGGCGCGGTTCGCGCGCTGGTCCGAGGCGTTCCCCGTGGAGCGCGAGCGCTGGGACGCGGCCTGGTCCGGACGCATCGGTGCGTGGGAGCTGCCGGAGTTCGAGCCCGGTGAGGAGCTCGCAACCCGCGCCGCCGGCAAGACGGCGATGCAGGCGTTCAAGGACGCGGTCCCGACGATGATCGGCGGCGCCGCCGACCTGGTGGAGTCGACCTACACGGAGTTCGTGGGCGCCGGGCTCTTCTCCGACAGCTGGGTCGGCCGGAACATCGCGTTCGGCATTCGCGAGCACGCGATGGGGTCGATCGTGAACGGCATCGCCGTGCACGGCGGATGCGTGAAGCCGTACGGCTCGACGTTCCTCATCTTC
>DASXDB010000016.1:0-5745 GCA_036490895.1 Gaiellaceae bacterium | reverse complement strand
GGTTCGTCTCGAGCTCGACGACGTCACAGGCCGTCGTGAACGTCAACGGCACCCTGTTCACGTTCAACGTACCCACCGGCGTCACGCTGCAGGTGCTCCCGACGGGAACGTTCGTCGAGGCGCGCGGTGTGGAGGAGAGCGGGACGATCACCCTCACGCGGCTGCGCACCGAGGATGACGGCGACGGCGGCGACGGCGATGGAGGGAGCGGGTAGGCGCTGGTCGATGCGGGGCGGCTTCGGGCCGCCCCGCATCTCAGGTCATTGGGTGGCCGCGACGCCGATCTTGTGGCCGAGCGGATCGGCGAGGACGCCGAAGGTGACGCCCGGAACTTCCTGCGCGGGCTGGACGACGGTTCCGCCCAGCTCCTCCGCCTTCGCGAGCGCGGCGGAGACGTCAGGCACGCCGACGAAGAACAGCACGGTGTCCGCGTCGCCCTGCAGCGGGCTGATCGCCGTGGGCAGCGCGCCGTCGACGCCGGGGTCGACGAACGTGTAGCCGGGATACGCACCGTCCGTGTAGCTCCAACCGAACAGGCCGGCGAAGAACGCGCGCGTCGCGTCCGGGTCGGTCGACCTGATCTCCGCGTGAACAACCGGGTGGGCCATCCTCTTCCTCCTTAATCGTCGCCGGTCGGTCGATCCGACCGTCAGTCACACGACGAACGAGTCAGGCCGAGATCGACAGCTAGGTCGGTTCGACGCCCTTGGTCACGAGCGAGCGGTGCCTGCCGATCTTGCGGTCGCGAACGAAGCCGAGCCGCTTGTACGTCGACAAGGCGCCGTTGCTTTTTCGTACTGTGCGCGGCTCTTGATTCGCGGCAGCTCGCTGGGTACGCCGAACTGGCACCAGCCGAGGCAGTCGTCTCCGTCGAACACGAGCGCGGCCACTGGAGTCCCTATGCGAGGAGCAGGCGTCGGCGTTCTCGGAGCGCATCGCCGACCTCGTCGCGGAGTTCGACCAGCTGCCGCGTGCGGGGGCGACCACGTACGGGTTCGCCGTCGGCGTCTATCCCCCGACCTGCCCGACACTTCCGGCCACCGACTAGAGTGCGAATACTGGAGCGTCGCGACGTTCGGCGGTCCTCCGGCTGGAGGCGTGTTCCCGAGAGGAGGTCGTGTTGGCGTCGAAGGACAAGAACGCGAAGAAGGCGATGGCGAAGAAGCCCGCCCAGAAGACGCTCAAAGAAAAGCGTCAGGCGAAGAAGGACAAGAAGTAGGGCTAAGGAAGCGGCCCGTCCGGCTCGCGTGCGTTGCCGGCGGCGGTCGCGGCCGCGTCGAGAAGGGCTGCTTCGACGCTTCCTTCCGTCTGCTGCTCGTGCTCGACGCAATAGAGGCTCATCGTGAGGATGTGGCAGCCCTCGTGCGCGCATTCGTGCACCAACGGCATCGGAGCTCCTTCTCTCGTCGGATGGGGGAGACGCGCCACCGCAAGAGCTGCGCGGGCGCGTTGCCGGCTCACCATACGCTCTTGCCGCGGGCGGAGCCCGCGCGGCGGCCATGCTAGGCTTCGGGAAGCTGAGCGAGTACCGGTTGCGCGGCGTGCGCTTCCTCTGCCCGTTCTCTCGTGGCGGAGGTGTTTGGTTAGTGACCGGAACCGCGAGCACCTCTTCGAAGACGCCGAACCGCAGTTGTGGGCTGCCCGCGGCGACGAGCCACGGTGGGCTACCGGTCCGGCGGTGCAGTCTCTCCTGAAAGGAGCACGATGGAAGGAACGATGATCTGGTTCAACCCGGCGAAGCACCACGGGTTCATTCGGACCGACGACGGCGAGCGCCTGCGTGTCGACGAGACCGGGTTCGAGGCGGGACACGTTCTCGGTGACCGGTGCCGAGGAACACGCGTGACCTTCGAACGGTCGCCCGCCGAGCTCGACGCGCGCGCGATCAACGTGACCGTGGTGCCTCTCATGGCGGCGCGCCGGGCCCGCTCGAGGGGGCGTCGCTGATGGGCCGGCGCAGCCCGCAATCGGTGCTCAAGCGTGCGCGAGAGCAAGCGCTGCGTGAGAAACGCGAGGTGAAGCAGGCGAAGAAAGACGCGCGCGCCGAACAACGCCGCGTTGAAGGTGTTCCGGAGACGGACGGCGAGCCGGCTCCGCGGACGAGCGATTGACGCGGTTCTCGGGAGGCGGTTTCGTCGAAGGCGCCTCCGAGCTCGGCTACGAAGAGGCGCTCGAGGCGCTGCTGGCGCTCGTCGGGCGTCCGGTTCTGGTCTTGTTCTCCGGTGTCGGCCGCGCGCCGTTCGTCTGCGGGATCGTCTCGGGTCGCCTCGACCGCGGCGAGCTCGACGAGCGGTTGCAGGAGGTTCTATTGCGCGCCGACGACGCCGAGGTCGAGACGTTGTTCTTCCACGTCGGGTCGCGCCAGACGGGATTCGTCCTCAGGCCGGACGAGTTCGAGCGCGCGTTCCTGGCGTCCGAGGGGCACCTCGTGCTCGAGCTCGGATCGTGCGCCGTCAGCGTTCTCGTGGGCGGCGAGCTGGGCCGCGCGCTCGAGCGCTAACGCTCGCCCGGCAGCCAGCTTTGGGATCATCGAGTTGCCGCGAGATGGGCGCGGTGTCGACTGCGCCGGGATGACGACGCAGGATCCGCCGACGCGCCTCCCCTGGGGCGTCGGCCGCGACTGAGGCAGAACGCCCCGTCGGAGGCATACTGCAGATGGCTGTGTCGGAGAGCTCCTCCTCGGCGTCCGTTCCTGCGCGTCCCTGGCGGCGACTCGGGTGGATTCCGTGGCTGGCTGTGGCCGTCGTTGCTGCCGTCGCCGTCGTGCTCCTGGTCTTGATTGCGGGCCACCGTTCGCCGGCGGCCGCGAAGAGCGGTGAGGTCGTGAGTGGAGCGACTCCTCCGCCGGTGAGCTGGGCCGCAGGGAAGCGTCCTGCTCCAAACTTCAGGCTTGTCGATCAGCAGGGCAGGCCGGTGTCGGTCGCCGGCTTCCGCGGCCGGCTGGTGATCGTGACGTTCATCGATCCGCTCTGCCGCAATTTCTGCCCGCTGGAGGCGAAGCAGTTGAGCACGCTCGTGAATCGGTTGCCGGCGCGGCAGCGGCCGGCGATCGTCGCGGTGAGCGTCAACGTCTACGGCAACGCCCGCGCGAACCTCCTGCAGGACGTGTCGCGGTGGCGGCTGGTGCCGGAGTGGCGCTGGGCGGTCGGCGATCCTCAACAGCTCGCGACGGTTTGGAAGCGCTACGAGATCGGCGTGCAGGTGGCGACGAAGAGAATCGCGGGAGTGACGGTCCACGAGGTCGCGCACACCGAGGCCGCCTACCTGATCGACGATCGCGGGTACGAGCGCGCGTTGTTCTTGTGGCCGTTCCGGGCCGGCGACGTGCGGGCCGAGCTGGCCAAGCTCCACTCGTCGGCGTCGTAAGTCGCATGCGCCTCGGCTGGTTGGTCGCCGGCACCGTGCTCGTTGCACTGATCGCCCCCGGAGTCGCGATCGCGCATGTTCGGATCGGGACGCTGGCGGTCGACGTGCGCGTGCGCCTCATCAGCCCGCGGCCGACGGCATACGATGGGTTCGCAGTGTCGGTGTCCGATGACCGGGCGCTTCACCTGACCGCACGAACAGGACATCGCTTGGTCGTGGTGGGGTATCTCGGCGAGCCGGTCTTGCGTGTCGATGCTCGGGGTGTGTCGGTGAATCTCGGTTCGCCGACGGCGGCTGCCGCGGGACTGGTCGCGAAAGGAGACGAGCAGCGTGGCGGCCGGCCGGACTGGCTTCTTCGGCCAGGAGCGCGCACGGCGGTCTGGCGCGATCCGCGCCTGCAGCGGTTGCCCGGAGGAGCTCGGCGCGCCGTGTGGGCGGTGCCGATTCTCGTCGACGGCCATGCAGCACGGATCGTCGGAGAGCTTCGACGGGCGCCGGCGCCGAGTCTCTGGCGGTGGCTGCTCGTTGCGCTCGCAGCAGGCTCGCTCGGCGGCGTCGGCGCGATCGGCCGCAGCCGCAATCGCGTGCGCGCGTTCTGCATCGTGCTGGGCTGCGTCGCGGTCGTCGCCGGAGTCGCCGCGGCCGCCGGGTTCGCGCTCGACGCACAGGCGTCGGGGATGCGCATCGCAGTCGTCTATGAGCTCGTGCTGGCGGCAGGCGGCGCGGGTTTCGCGGTCTGGGGCCCGGCGGAGGTACGCGTCGCCGCGGCAGGATGGCTCGGCCTGCTCGGGTTGATCGGCGGGCTCGCGTGCGGGCAGGTCTTCCTGCACGGCGACGTTCTCTCGGTGCTGCCGGCGACACTCAGCCGGGCGACGGCGGCCCTGGCGATCGGCTCGGGAGCTGCGGCATCGCTGCTCGCAGCGCTGTTCTACATCGTGCTACCCGACCTCGCGTCGTCTGCGTCGTAGCGCGAACCGGGCCGCGAGGATCAGGAGGATCCCCGCCACCACGGCGGCGATGATGACCAGCCGATCGCGCGACGTGCGCTGCGCAGGCGTCGTGACGTGTGCGGGCGGTGTGAGCTTGATCCCGTTCGCGGCGGCGAGCCGCAGTACTGCCGTTTGCGCGGCGGCGAGAAGCCCGGCGGCGCCGGGGGCGACGCGGATCTTCGCGAGGGCTCGGTACTCGGCCGTGGATGCGTGATGCGGCCAGTCGAAGCCGAAGCCGTTGCGCATCACGACGAGCAGCCTCTGCTTGTAGACGAACGAGAGCTCCTGGCCGAGGAAGCGGGCGTAGGTGCGCGGCCTGAGGTAGAGCGACGTGACCGAGCCCATGTCGTAGCTGGAGGCGATCAGGGCAACCCGGATCTTGAAGCCGGCCTGGTTCGCGTCGCGGACGACCTGCGCGAACTCGATCTGCTGTGCCGCCGGGAACTTCGTGTCGTAGGGAAAGAAGATCTGCTCGCCGAGTAGGTAGTCGCTTGCCGGGTCGCCGTCCGCGCGCGCGGCCGGCACCGCCGCCAGAGCAGCAGTGACGGCCAGCAGTGTCGTGAGCGTCAAGAGACGTGAAGCGTGTATGGCGCCGTCACCACCTTTCCGTTCAGGCGGCACTGGAGGAAGAGCCGCCAGGTCCCGGCGACCGGTAGGAGGACGCCGACGTTCAAGTGTCCAGGGGTGGCGGAGGTACCGGTGACGCGGGCGCCGCCGAGCACGCTCGAGCAACCGCTCGCTCCGGGTGCGCAGACATGGGTGTGGAAGTAGTCGAGCGAGCCGCTGCGAAAGAAGATGGCGTGGGCGAGCGCGCCGAACCACGGTGTGAAGGTCACCGGTTTGCCGTTCGGGTCGGTGACGGTGAAGTTGAGGAGCGCAGCCTGCACGGCGTGCAGGTGCGGCGTTCCGCGCAGGGTGAAGTGGTAGCCGTCGACGATGTCGCTCGCGCGCGACGGTGGCAGCGGTTTCGGCCGGTAGGTGCCCTTGACGGTGATCGTCTGGAAGAGCTGGAAGCTCGGCACCGGGCCGGCGTTCTTCGGGTACGCGTCGATGACGACGCGGTAGGGGCCGGGCGCCGGGAAGGTGACGGTGTCCGTGAGCCGGCCGCCCGGGCCGACGGGCGGGTGGTGGTGGATGATCACGCTGAGGTCGCGACGGACGATGATCAGGTGGATGCCGTTGTGGGGGCCTGTGCCGTGGCGGTAGGCGGTGAGCGGCGTTCCGTTCGGCTGCATGATCGTGAAGGAGAGCTTGGTCGGGTCGTTCGCGGCGACGGCCTGGGCGGGGGTGAAGCCGCTCAGGCGGTACGTGCGAGCCGCTTGCACCGTGATCTGCGGTCCGCCGCTCGAGCCGGAGCCGCCGCACCCGCTGAGGGCAGCGACAGTCGCGC
>DASXDB010000015.1:0-3269 GCA_036490895.1 Gaiellaceae bacterium | reverse complement strand
CGGAGCCGTCGGTCACCCGGAAGAGGCCGAGCTCAGGGAGTCGCCCGGCATCTCGCCGCGCTTTCGCCGCGGCGTGTTCTTCCGCGACGGGGCGACGGTGCATCCCGCGCGACTCGTCCGTGCGCTCAGGCGCGCTCCGCTCGCCGACGGAGTCGAGCTCTTCGAAGGGACACGCGCGCAGCTGCGAGGCGATGGGACGATCGCCGCGAACGGCCGCACGGTGCGGGCGAGCAGCATCGTCGTCGCGACGAACGCCGCCGCGACCGAATGGCGTCCCGTCCGCGGACGGCTGACCGTGTTCGGGAGCTACGTCGTGCTCACCGAGCCGGTCCCCGACCTCCTCGATGAGATCGGCTGGACGGACGGGCTCGGAATCTACGACGCGCGCATGTTCCTGCACTACTTCCGCACGACGAACGACGGGCGTGTGCTGATGGGGTCGGGCTCCGGGCCGATCGGCTTCGGCGCGCGCATCGACGAGCGCTTCACGCATGACGCTCCGACTGCCGGCCGCGCCGAGGAGGGGCTTCGCCGCCTGCTTCCCGCTCTCGCCGACGTGAAGGTCGAGGCGGCGTGGGGCGGCCCGATCGACGTCTCCGCCGATCACGTGCCCTTCATCGGCACCGTCCCCTCGACGCGGATCCACTACGCGCTCGGGTACTCCGGCCACGGCGTCGGCCCGTCGTGGCTCGCCGGCCGCGTGCTCGCGTCGCTCGTCACCGAGTCGGACGACGAGTGGACGCGCTTGCCGCTGGTCGAGCGCCGTGTCTCCCGCGTTCCGCGCGAGCCCGTTCGCCGGGTGGGCGGCGGCCTGATTCGCGCCGCCATCCTCTCGCTCGAAGAGGCCGAGGAGCATGGTCTGCGCGGCAGCCCGGTCGCGAAGGCGGTGGCCGGGATGCCTCGACTTCTCGGAATGAAGCTCGGCACCCGGTAGGACCGCGGATTTCGGCACCGAAACGGATGCCGGTTGACGAAATGCGCAGCAATCGGTAGAACCGCGCCGTGCCGGTGACGGAGACGATGCGTGGGCCGGTCACAAGGCCTCGCTCTCTCGACGCGGTCGACCGCGGCATCATCGAGGCGCTGCAGGAGAACGGGCGCGCGTCGTTCCGCGCCGTGGCCGCGCACGTCGGCGTCGCTGAGGCGACCGTGCGGTCGCGCTACGGCCGGCTCGTCGAAGACGGGATCCTGCTCGTCACCGGCGTGACGAACCCGCTCGGCCTCGGGTTTGAGGCGCAGGCGATGATCGGGATCAAGACGTCGGGCAGCCCCGAGCCGGTCGCCGACGAGATCGCCGGCTGGGACGAGGCGAGCTACGTCGTCGTCGCCGCCGGTCGCTTCGACCTGCTCGTCGAGGTCGTGTGCAACGACCGCCGTCATCTCCTGGAGCTGACGACACGCCTCCGCGAGGTCGAAGGTGTCGTCTCGACCGAGACCTTTCCGTATCTCAGCCTCGCCAAGCAGGTCTACGCGTGGGGCACCCACCTGGTTGAGGAGGACGCGTGACGAACGACGTCCGGATCGAAGGCGTCACGAAACGGTTCCAGGACGTGACGGCCGTCGACCACCTGAACCTCGACATCGAGGCAGGCAAGTTCTACGCCCTGCTCGGCCCGTCAGGCTGCGGCAAGACGACCACGCTGCGCATGATCGGCGGCTTCGAGGAGCCGACCGAGGGGACGATCTATCTCGGCGAGCGGGCCGTCACGGGACTGCCGCCGCACAAGCGCGACGTGAACACGGTGTTCCAGAGCTATGCGCTCTTCCCGCATCTCACGGTGTTCGAGAACGTCGCCTTCGGCCTGCGGCGCAAGGGTGTGAAGAAAGGCGAGCTCGGCAAGCAGGTCGAGGAGATGCTCCGCATCGTCGGTCTTGCCGGCTACGGCAGCCGCAAGCCGCGCCAGCTCTCCGGCGGCCAGCAGCAGCGCGTCGCCCTCGCCCGCGCGCTCGTGAACCGGCCGCGCGTGCTGCTGCTCGACGAGCCGCTCGGCGCGCTCGATCTGAAGCTGCGCAAGGAGATGCAGCTCGAGCTCAAGCGCATTCAGCACGAGATGGGATTCACGTTCGTGCACGTCACGCACGACCAGGAGGAAGCGATGACGATGGCCGACTGGATCGTCGTCATGAACAGCGGCCGCATCGAGCAGCTCGGCGAGCCGGCCGAGCTCTACGAGCACCCGCGGACGCCGTTCGTCGCCAACTTCCTCGGCGTGTCCAACTTGCTGCCGGGCGTCGTCGCCGGCCCGGACAGCGTCAAGCTCGAGAGCGGCGAGGTCCTCCACGTCTCGCCGAGCGCGCTCGGCGGACGAACCGGGCACGTCTCGGTGGGGATCCGCCCGGAGAAGCTCCACATCGGTGGCACCGGGGTGAACCGCCTTGCCGGCGAGATCGTCGAGCGGGCGTACGTCGGGGTCTCGACGCAGTACGTGGTGAAGACACCGTTGGGCGAGGTCTCGGTCTACGTCCAGGGTGCCGGCTCGCACGCTCCCGGTGAACGGCTCGAGCTGTCGTTCTCGCCGGAGGCGGCGTTCGTCGTTGATCGATCGGAGGAGGTCGCTGCATGACCCAGTCTCAGTTCAGCCGCCAGGAGCTCCTGCGCCGCGGTCTCGCGGGCAGCGCGCTCCTCACCGTGCCCGGGCTGCTCGCCGCGTGCGGCTCGGGAGGTAGCAAGGCCGCCGTCACCACGACCGGCGGCAAGCAGCAGATGGCGAAGACGTTGCACTTCTCCAACTGGACGCTCTACATCGACGTCAACAACAAGACCAAGTCGCATCCGTCGCTGCAGGAGTTCCAGCAGAAGTACGGGACGCACGTCGACTACGTCGAGGACATCAACGACAACGCCTCGTACTTCGGGAAGATCCAGGGTGCGCTTTCGCGCGGCCAGTCGATCGACCGCGACATCGTCGTTCTGACGGACAACGACCGGTACCTGTCGCTGATGATCAAGAAGGGCTGGGCCGAGAAGCTTGACAAAGCGGCGATCCCGAACATCAAGAACCTCGTCCCGGTGCAACGTCACCCGACGTTCGACCCGAATCGCGAGTACTCGCTGCCGTGGCAGTCCGGCATGACCGGGATCGCCTACAACGACAAGCTCACGACCCCGGTGCTCTCGGTGACCGACTTGCTCGAGAACCCGAAGCTGAAGGGCAAGATCACCTGCCTCAACTCGATGGGCGACGCGCTCACGCTCGTGATGCTCGCGAACGGCGACGATCCGTCGAAGGTCACCGACAAGTCGTTCAACGCTGCGTTCACCCGCATCA
>DASXDB010000014.1:0-2410 GCA_036490895.1 Gaiellaceae bacterium | reverse complement strand
CAACTGCTGGGCGGGCGGATACGAGCTCGACCTGGTCGTCCGTCGCGGGCGTACGCTCGCCTTCGTCGAGGTGAAGTCGAAGGCCGGGCCGCGCTTTGGCGACCCGCTCGAGATGGTCACGCCGGTGAAGATCGCCCGCCTGCGTCGGGCCGCGGGCGCCTGGCTCGCGGTGAACCCGTCGCTCGCCACCCTCGAGCTGCGCTTCGACGTGGCCGCGGAGCGGGCTGGCCGGTTGCAGGTCGTGCAGGACGCGTTCTAGCCGACGTCGAACCCAGGTGTGTGGCCACGCAGGAGCAGCTCTACGATGGCCTCGACCTAGACCTCTCCTGGTCGGAGCGGGACCTGCCCGAGCGCATGCGGACGAAGCACGTCCACCGGCTCCACCCGTACCTCGGCAAGTACATCCCGCAGCTCGTCGAGGAGTTGTTCCGCCGGCACGTCCCGCCGCGCGGGCGCGTCCTCGACCCGTTCGCGGGGTCGGGCACGACACTCGTGCAGGCGCTCGAGTCCGGGCTCGACTCCACCGGTGTCGACATCGCGTCGTTCAACTGCCTGCTGATGGGCGTCAAGACGCGCGAGCACAATCTGTTCGTCCTCGAACGCGAGCTCCGCGACGCGCTCGCGCGGTTCGAGCGCGGGGAGGGGACTGCACCTGCTGCGCCGCCGTACGTGCGTGCCTGGTTCGCTCCGCGGTCGCGTGACGATCTCCTGCGCTTTCGTTCGCTTGCCTCCGACTACGAGTCGGCGGACGTGTTGCGCGTGATCCTGGCGCGTGCCGCGCGCTCGGCTCGGTTGACGACGCACTTCGACCTCGACTTCCCGCGCGCCCCTCAGAAAGATCCGTACTGGTGTCACAAGCACAAGCGTGACTGCCGGCCGATCGAGCGGGCCGATCACTTCCTCCGCCGGTACACGCTCGACACGCTCGCCCGCCTCAAGGAGTTCGCACACGTGCGCACGCGACGCGACGCCGCCGTTCTGCACGGTGACGCGCGCGAGCTCGACCTGCCCGGTCCGTTCGACGCCGTCGTCAGCTCGCCGCCGTACCCCGGATTGATCGACTACCACGAGCAGCACCGCTACGCCTACGAGCTGCTCGGGCTCGACGACCTGCGCGAGCGGGAGATCGGTGCGGCTGCGCGAGGGACGTCGAAGGCCGCGCTGGCCGCGTATCGCGACGGGATCGTAGGCGTGCTCGCGGCATGCCGCGCGGCGCTGAAGCCGCGTGGGCGCATCGTGATCGTCGTGAATGATCGCCGCGACCTGTATCCGGAGATCCTCGACGGCGCCGGGCTCGTGCTCGAGCAGCGCTACCAGCGTCACGTGAACCGGCGGACAGGCCGCCGCGCAGGCGAGTACTTCGAGGACGTGCTCGTCGCGCGCCGCGGCTAACGCTTCTCGGCGCGCAGGGCGATCGACAGCGGTGGATCCTCCGCGCGCGGCTCGGTCACGCGCGTCAGGATCAAACCGCTGTCGAGGACAGCGTTGAAGAGCTCGGCGAGTGGTAGGTGGTTGACGCCGACGCGGGAGCGGATCCCGGGACGATCGGGGTAGCGCGAGACCGTATGCCACCGCTGCTCTCGGTAACCAGGCACGAACAGAGTCGTTCCGTCCTTCTGCGGCTGTGCGAACGGCGAGGCGAAGACGGGGTGGACCCCGGCGTAGACGAACACGCCGCCGATTCGCAGGACGCGAGCGGCCTCGGCGAACACGGCGCCCGCATCGTCGAAGTCGGTGTGGGTGAGGATCGAGACGACCGCGTCGAACGAGCAGTTCTCGAACGGCAGCTCGTGCGCATCTGCCAGTAGCACGTTCGCGCTGCGCTCACGGGCACGGGCGAGCTGTCCTTCGGACACCTCGACGCCGATCGCATCCCAACCTGCGGCTTCGAGGAGCGGGAGGGCGAGGCCCGTACCACACCCGAGGTCGAGGCAGCGGCCGCGTGGCGGGCCGAGCAGCTCGACCGCGTGCTCGCGCAGCTCGACGAAGGACCCGCTCGCTGCAAACTCCTCGTACCAGTCGACATGCTCGTCGTAGCGCGCCAAGTCATGCAGTGTATATTGACACGTGACCATATGGTCACATAATATGAACCGCGTGACCGACGACGACCACGTCTTCAAGGCGCTCGCCGACCCGACGCGCAGGCACCTCCTCGACCGGCTCTTCGAGCGCGACGGCCGCACGCTCACCGAGCTCGAGTCCGAGCTCGAGATGACGCGCTTCGGCGTCATGAAGCATCTGCGTGTCTTGGAGGATGCGGGACTCGTCGTCACGCGCCGGCAGGGGCGGGAGAAGCTCCACTTCCTGAATCCCGTGCCGATCCGGCTGATCCACGACCGGTGGATCGACAAGTACGCGGAGCGCCAGGTCTCGGCGCTCTCCGAGCTCAAGACACGACTGGAGGGAC
>DASXDB010000013.1:0-11763 GCA_036490895.1 Gaiellaceae bacterium | reverse complement strand
GGCCCCGACGCCTCGATCGTCGTGTGCGGCAGCTCCCGCCAGAGCCGGTCGAACACCGGGGTGTCCGCCAGCGCGACCGCGTTTCCCGGTCCGGGCGGCGCGCAGCCGAACCCGTCGAGGATGACGAGCGTTACGAGGGGGTAGCTGCCCGGCATATCGCAGCGAACGAGTCGACCTCCAGCGAGGCTCCACCGACGAGCGCGCCGTCGACCGCGGGTTGCGCGAGCAGCTCGGCTGCGTTCTCGGGCTTGACGGAGCCGCCGTAGAGCATCGGGACGTCGATCAGCTCCTTGATCGTCTCGTGCGCCTCCTGCGCCATCTGCGGCGTGGCGGTGCGGCCGGTGCCGATCGCCCACACGGGCTCGTAGGCGATCACGAGGTTCGGGTCGGGCTCGAACGAGGCGACCTGGCGGCGCAGCACGAGGTGCGTCGCGCGCTGGTCGCGCTCCTCCTCGGTCTCGCCGACGCAGGCGATCACGTGCAGGCCGGCCTCGAGGCAGTGATGGACGCGGCGGGTAACGAGCTCGTCCGTCTCGCCGAACCAGTGCCGGCGCTCCGAATGGCCGACGATCGTGCCGTAGACGCCGAGCTCCTCGAGCATCGGCGCCGACACCTCGCCGGTGAACGCCCCTTCGGCGTCCCAGTGGCAGTTCTGCGCGAAGATGCCGATCTCGGTCCCGGCGAGCGCCTGCACCGCCTCGCCGAGCGAGACGAACGGCGGCGCGACCACGACGTCGACGCCGTCCGGAAGATCCGCGTCACGAAGCGCGCGACAGAAGGCACCGGCTTCGCCCGGGCCCTTGAACATCTTCCAGTTGCCAGCGATCAACGTCATGCCGGGATCACCTTCACGCCTGGGAGCTCCTTCCCTTCGAGCAGCTCGAGCGACGCGCCCCCGCCCGTCGAGATCCACGAGATGCGGTCGGCAACGCCGGCCTCGTGGACCGCACGCACCGAGTCGCCGCCCCCGACGACGGTGAAGCCGTCGCAGTTCGCGATCGCCTGCGCGACGGCGAACGTGCCCGCGGCGAACGCAGGCCATTCGAACACGCCCATCGGCCCGTTCCAGAACACCGTGCGCGCACCGGCGATGCGCCGCGCGAACTCCTCGCACGTCTCCGGCCCGACGTCCAGCCCGAGCCAGCCGTCGGGCAGCGCGTCGAACGGCGTCACCTGCGTCTCGGCATCCGCCGCGAAGGCGCTTGCAGCGACGACGTCGACGGGCAGGATCGCCTCGAACGCGAACGGGTTGTCGGTGCGGACGTCCTCGGCCATCTTGCCCCCGATCAGGACTGCGTCCGCCTTCTCGCCGAGGTTCTGCAAGACGCCGATCTTGTCGTCGACCTTGGCGCCGCCGGAGACGATCACGAACGGCCGCTCCACCTCCCCGAGCAAGCGCCCGAGGTTGCGGAGCTCGTCGAGGAGCAGCAGCCCGGCATACGCAGGCAGCAGCTCGGCGACGCCGACGGTCGACGAATGCGCTCGGTGGGCCGAGCCGAACGCGTCGTTGACGTAGAGATCGCAGCCGTCCGCGAGCTCGCGCGCGAAGGCCGGGTCGTTCTTTGTCTCACCGGGGTTGAACCGCGTGTTCTCGAGCACCTCGACGCGTTCGTCGCCGACCGCCGCCTTCACCGCCTCACGCACCGGCGCCATGGAGTACGTCGCGCGGTCCTCATCCGTCTTCGGACGACCGAGGTGCGAGCAGATGCGGATCTCGCGGGCGCCCCGCTCGAGCAGCAGGCGAAGCGTCGGCAGCGACGCCTGGATCCGCGTGTCGTCCGCGACGCGACCGTCGTCGAGCGGCACGTTGAGATCCGACCGGACGAGGACGAGCTTGCCCTCGACGTCGGCCGTGTCGACTGACCGTGGGAGCATCAGAGCAGCTTCGAGACGAGATCGACCAGCCGGCACGAGTAGCCCCACTCGTTGTCGTACCAGCCGAAGACCTTTGCGAACGACCCGTTCGCCATCGTCAGCTCGCTGTCGAATGTGCACGACGCCGGCGAGTGGATGATGTCGGTCGACACGAGCGGCTCGGTCGAGTACTCGAGGTACGGCTCGAGCGGGCCGCTCGATGCGGCCGCCTCGAACGCCGCGTTGATCTCGGCGGCCGTCACGTCTCGACCGAGCGTCACGACCAGGTCGGTGACGGAGCCCGTCACGACCGGTGCGCGAACGGAGATCCCATCGACCTTGCCCTGGAGGTGCGGCAGCACGAGCCCGATCGCGCGAGCAGCGCCGGTCGAGGTCGGGATGAGGTTGATGGCGGCGTTCCGCGCGCGGCGAAGATCCTTGTGCGGGCCGTCCTGCAGGTTCTGATCCTGCGTGTACGCGTGGATTGTGGTCATGTAGCCGCGCTCGATCCCGAATGAGTCGTCGAGCACCTTGGCCATCGGTGCGACGCAGTTCGTCGTGCAGGACGCGTTCGAGATGATCGAGTGCTTCTCGGCGTCGTAGGCGTCATCGTTGACGCCGAGCACGAGCGTGATGTCCGGGTCGGTCGCAGGCGCCGAGATGACGACCTTCTTCGCTCCCGCGTCGAGGTGCTTCTGCGCGCCGTCCCGCGAGGTGAAGAAGCCGGTCGACTCGATCACGACCTCGACGCCGAGGTCGCCCCACGGCAGGTTCGCCGGGTCGCGCTCCGCCAGCCCGGTGAGCTCCTTGCCGTTCACCTTCAGCGACCCGCCGGCCACTTCGACGTCGCCGTCGAACGGTCCGAGCGCCGAGTCGTGCTTCAACAGGTGCGCCATCGTGGTGACATCGCCGAGGTCGTTGAACGCCACGATCTCGAAGTTGCCGCCGCGATCCTGCGCAGCCCGAAAGAAATTGCGGCCGATCCGGCCGAACCCGTTGATCCCCACCCGTGTCTTCGCCATGGCGCCGACTCTAGCGAGCGGTGCTACGCAGCGATGCCGTAGATGCCCGCGAGCTTCTCACGGAGGTACCGCACGTACGGCTCGGGATCGATCTTGGGCGTGCCCGCGACGCGTTCGAGCGTCTCGGACGGCGTGAACTTGCGCCCGTACCGATGGAGGTTCTCGCGCAGCCAGTCGCGCAGCGGCGCGAAGTCGCCGGCCTCGATCGCGTCCGAGAGGTCGGGAAGCTCGGCCGTGATGCGCTCCCAGATCTGGGCGGAGATCAGGTTGCCGAGTGCGTACGTGGGGAAGTAGCCGATCGAGCCGCTCGACCAGTGCACGTCCTGCAGGACGCCGAGCGTGTCGTTCGGGACCTCGATGCCGAGGTACTCCCATATGCGCCGGTTCCACTCCTCGGGCAGCTGCTCGAGCGGGAACTCGCCGGCGAGCATCGCCTGCTCGAGCTCGAAGCGCAGGATGATGTGCATGTTGTAGGTCGCCTCGTCCGCCTCGACGCGGATCAGCGACGGCTCGACGGCGTTGACCTCGCGGTACCAACTCTCTGCGTCGTGACCTGCGAGCGCGTCGCCGAACAGCTCCTGCGCGCGCGGGAAGAAGCGACGCCAGAACGGCTGCGAACGGCCGATGAGGTTCTCCCACATCCGGCTCTGCGACTCGTGCAGCCCGAGCGACGTGCCGCGGGCGAGCGGCGAGCGTTCGAGGCTCGGGTCGACCTGGTTCTCGTAGAGCCCGTGCCCGAACTCGTGCATCGTCCCGAACAGGCCCTCGAGCCCGTCTGTGAAGTAGCGCGTCGTGATCCGGATGTCGGTCACACCGCTGCCGGAGGCGAACGGATGCACCGTCGGGTCGAGACGCCAGGCGTCGGACGTGAACCCGAACTCACGGATGACCTCGAGCTCGAAGACCTTTTGCGCGTCGATGTCGAACGTCTTCTCGCGCTTCTCGACCTGCGTCCGCTCGGCGACCTCCTTGACGAGCGGCGCCTGATGCTCCTTGAGGTAGTCGAAAATGCCCCGCACCTCTTTGGTCTTCATGCCGCGCTCGTAGTCGTCGAGCACGATGTCGTACGGCTCGTCGTCGACCTCGAAGCAGTCGATGTAGCGCTTGCGGAGGTCGAGGTTCTTGCGAAGCACCGGTAGGAACGACGCGAAGTCGTTGTCGCGGCGCGCGGCGACCCAGACCGGGTTCGCGAGCGACGCCGAGCGCGACATCTCCGCACGAAGATCCGGCGGCACCTTGGTTGCCTTCTCCCAGTCGCGACGCGCGACGCGAATGAGGCTCGCCTCGAACGAGTCGTACTCGTACTGCTCACCGAAGTCGTGCAGGTCGTCCAGGAGGCGCCCGATCTCCGGCGCGATGAACTTCGTATGGGCGATCCGGCCGATGGTCGCGAGCTGCTCCGCGCGGATCGCCGCGCCACCGCTCGGCATCATCACCTGCTGGTCCCAGCTCAGAAGCGCCGCGGTCTTCCCGAGATCCGCGATCTCTGCGAGGCGCTGCCGCAGGTCGTCGAACGCCGCCCGGCTCATTAGAGAGGAACATATATCAGCGTCCTCCGTACACGCGCAGGTGGCGGCCCGGGGGGAGGCTCCGAGGACGACCCTCCCCCCGGTCGACCGGGACGCGACGCTGACGGTGGACGGGGTCTGTATCCACCGTCTGCCGCGAACCGGCTCCGCCATTGATGAGTATGGGCGACGCCTCATTTGTGGCGCCAGAGGATTTGCAACTACGGCCGATCTAGGTTTCGACGAGCCTTGTTACCGCTTGCAGCCTGCGGTGCGCCGCCGACTTCGATAGCGGCGGCCGTGCTTTCGCGGCGAGCTCGGCGAGCGACGCGGACGGGTGGCGCAGCCGTAGCTCTGCAATCTCGGCGAGCTCGGCCGGCAGTGCGTCGAGGCCGATGGCGCGGATCGCCTCGAGCTGGCGGTGCGCGGCGCGCGCGACGCGCTCGAGGTTCGCCTCGTCGGCGTTCGCCAGCCGGTTCGCGTCGGCGCGCAGAGACGAGAGGATCGCGTGCTCTTCGAGGAGAAGGGTGGTGTCCCCCGCTCCGGCGACCGCGAGCACGCCGCCGATCGCCTCGTGCCCCTTCGCGTAGGCGAGCGCGTGACCGCGGCGCTCGGCGGTCGCGAGGCTCGCGTCCGCGCGGCGGGCCACGTCCTGGACGAAGCGCGCGCCTTCGAGCGTCCCCGTCCGGATCTCGAGGTGCGGGTTGCGAGGCCCGGAGAGCGAGCCCGCCCCGAGCAGCGCGCCGCGGAGATACGCGCCCCGGCAGCACGAGCGGCCGACGACGCGCTTGGGCGGTACCTCGAGCGGCGCGCCCGACGACGAGAGGACGCCGGCCTCGCGCAGCACCGCGTGTGCCTTCGCGTCGACGGTGACGTGGAGCTGGTAGCGGGTCGCCTGTTCGAACGATCGTCGCGGATAGGTTCGGATCTCCGACCTGACGCCCAGGTCGCGCAGAAGCGCGAACGCCCGGCGGGCGATCGCGGAGCTGATCAGGTCGAGGTGGACGGCGATCGATCCGTCACGCAGGTGCCACGCGCCCGACGAGTGGAACAGCGCGGAGAGCTCGGCGAGCCGGCAGCAGCGGCGCTCGGGCGCGATCTGCGCCAGCTCGTCGCGGAGCTCGTCAGAGAGAGACACCTTCGAGCTCCAGTAGCCGCCGTTTGTACTCGACCCCGTCCGAGCCCCAGCTGCCGATGCCGGTCGAGCTGACCACCCGGTGGACGGGCAGGAACGGCGCGAGGTCGCACCGTGCGCAGAATGTCCCGGCCGCGCGCGCGGCCCGCGGCCGGCCGGCGAGCGCCGCGAGCTCGCCGTAGGTCACGACCTCCCCGCGGGGCACGTCCCGAAGGGCGCGTGCACACGCTCCGTGGAACCCGTCCGGAAGGACCAACACGACGTCCCGGAAATCGTCGGGCCGCCCGTCGAAAAACGCCTGCAAACGGGCGGCCAGCGTCTGAGCCACGTCTGACGCACGTCTGACGCGCGTCAGACGCCGCGGGCGAGGCAGGTCGCTGTGGAAGACGCGTCCCTGTTCGTCGAGCCACACTTCGCCCACGCCGAAGCCCGGAGCGTCGTACTGCACGAGCGTCGGTGCCATAGGACGAATGATGTAGCTTCGCGCGCGTGACGCGGGAGACCCTGCCGGCGCTCGGTTACCTCTACGTGGCGCTCGCGCTCCCGGCGCTGATCGTCGGCCCCGACAACCAGCGGCTCCAGGCGACGCTGCTCACCGGCGCGATCTTCTCCTACATCTGGTTCATCGCCAGCCTCGGCGGCAAGGTGATGCGGTTCGCGCCGGATGGATTCTTCGCGAGCGTCGTCGTCGTCTCAGGCGCCGCGTACGTGCCGCTTCAGGCGATCGCCGTGCTCGGTGACCGGCTGCTCGCCGGCCCGTCCGCCGCCTGCGCGGCGACCGCGATCATCGGCGCCTCGCTCGCCGCCTGGCGCGCCCGCAAGATCCCGCGCTGGTTCGGCCAGGCGGGCGTCGCGGGCGGGATCGCAGTGCTCGTCGTCGGCGCTGTCGAGGCCGGTGCCGGCTGGACGCTCGCCGACCGCTCGGTGTTCGCGTCGTCGCTCGGGTTCATGGTGTGGGTCGTCGTAACGGCGACCTATCTCCTGCGGCGCTGATCCCCTCGTACGCGGCCAGCGACAGCTCGACGACTCCGCTGCACCCCCGGCTCGTCGCGCTCACACGCGAACGGAGGCAGCCGGTCGTCGGATGCGACATCACCGCGAGCATCCCCCCGAATCAGGACGTCGTTCTCGAGGCGACGCAAACCGGGCCGATCGATCGTGCGCGGCAGGGGAAAGCCGAACCCACTCGCCGAGGCGGCGATCCGCTCCGCGAGTATGCGGTTTCGCTCGACGAGCACCTGCCGCGACCCCGGTTCCATGGTCGTAGGTCCGGTGGTCGACGTTGTAGAGCTGCAAGTCGTGCCGAAAGGCGAGCGCGCGCGAGATCGACGCCTTGCCGGCGCCGGTGGTCCGCCGATCCACAGGACATGAGCCGGGTCCGCCGCCGTAATCTAGGCGGCATGAGCACCCATGCGATCTTCCGGCCCCCGGCCCCTTCGAACGAACCGATCTACGGCTACGCGCCCGGCTCCCCCGAGCGGGAGCGGCTTCAGCGCCGCCTCGACGAGATGAAGAGCGAGCGGATCGAGATCCCGCTCGTGATCGACGGCAAGGACGTCACGACCGGCGAGCTGAAAGAAGCCGTGATGCCGCACGACAAGAACCACGTCCTCGCCGACGTCCACCAGGGCAGCGTCGAGAACGTGCAGCAGGCGATCGATGCCGCCGCCCATGCGTGGCAGGACTGGTCGCGGTGGCCGTGGGAAGAGCGCGCCGCCGTGCTGCTCCGCGCCGCCGAGCTCCTGTCCGGCCCATGGCGCGAGACGCTGAACGCGGCCACGATGCTCGGCCAGTCGAAGACCGCCCATCAGGCGGAGATCGACGCGGCGTGCGAGTCGATCGACTTCTTCCGCTGGAACGTCGAGTTCATGACGCGTGTCTACGCCGAGCAGCCGGAGTCGTCGCCGGGCATCTGGAACCGCATGGAGTACCGCCCGCTCGAGGGGTTCGTCTTCGCCGTGTCGCCGTTCAACTTCACCGCCATCGCCGCGAACCTGACGACGTCGTGTGCGCTGATGGGAAACGTCGTCGTGTGGAAGCCCGCCGGCACCGCGATGCTGTCCGCGTACTACCTGATGCGCCTGCTGCAGGAAGCAGGCTTGCCGGACGGGGTCATCAACCTGGTGTACGGGTCCGGCCCGCTGATCGGCGACGCGGCGCTCGCGAGCCCGCACCTCGCAGGCATCCACTTCACCGGCTCGACGGGCGTCTTCAACGGCATGTGGCGGAACGTCGCGTCGAACATGGAGCGCTATCGCAACTACCCCCGGATCGTCGGCGAGACGGGAGGCAAGGACTTCATCGTCGCGCATCCCTCCGCGGACGTCGATGCACTCGCCACCGCGATCGTGCGCGGCTCGTTCGAGTACCAGGGGCAGAAATGCAGCGCGTCGTCGCGCGTGTACGCGCCGTCGAACCTCTGGCCGAAGCTGCGTGAGCGCCTCCAGGAAGAGGTCGCGACGATCCGCATGGGCGACGTGTCCGACTTCCGCAACTTCATGGGGGCGGTGATCGACGGCGCCTCGTACCAGACCCAGGCGACCGCGATCGACGAGGCGAAGTCGGACGGCGACACGAACATCGTCGTCGGCGGCGGCTACTCGGACGCGCAGGGCTGGTTCGTCGAGCCGACCGTGATCGAGACGACGAACCCCGAGTTCAGGACGATGCGCGAGGAGCTGTTCGGCCCGGTCCTGACGACGTATGTCTACGACGAGGGCAAGTGGGACGACACACTGCGGCTCATCGACCGGACTGCGCCGTACGGCCTCACCGGCGCCGTCTTCTCGCAGGACCGCGCCGCGATCGACGACGCGAAGCAGAAGCTCCGGTACGCCGCCGGCAACTTCTACGTCAACGACAAGCCCACGGGCGCCGTCGTGGGACAACAGCCATTCGGCGGCGCACGTGCCTCGGGGACGAACGACAAGGCCGGCTCGATGTGGAACCTGATTCGGTGGGTCAGCCCGAGGTCGATCAAGGAGACGTTCACGCCTCCGCGCGACTACCGCTACCCGTTCATGGACGACGGCGCCGACAGCGCCGGGACGTAGACCGAGCTAGACCGAGAACGTCCAGGCGACCGCGAACGCGTGTGTCCCGGTGCGGGCGTACGCGATCGCGGTGTGCCGGCCCTTGGTGAGCGGCGCCGCCGGCGCGCCGTAGATCGTCCCCTTCGTCGGTGTGAGGCCGCCGCCCTTCTCGAGGAGCTCCACCCCGTCGACCCACAGCGCCGACTCGGCCAGGTCGTCACTCGCGCTCAGCGTCGCAGCGACCTGCGGGATCTTCGCGTTCCCCTGCGAGCCCGGCTTCGGGCCGAGGACGCGAATCTTCACGGTGCCCTGCTGCGCCGGCTGCCACGCCTCGCCGACGAGATGCTGCGCGATCGCCTTGCCGTGGTCGATCACGACCGCCCACTCCGTCCCCTGGTACACGACCTGACCCGGACCGGGCGTCGGCGGCCCCGACTGCTTCGCCGCGGACGAGCCGCAGCCCGCCGCGATCAGCGCGAGGGTGAGGAGGCAGGCGAGCTTCGCCACGCCCGAAGCGTAATCAGTGCGAACGCTGCACCCACGAGCGCAGGGAGCGCGAGGACGGCGCCTGCGGCGCGAACCCCGACTGCGCCCGCGATCGCGCCGTCGAGCAGGCTCGCCACCGGCCGGAGGCCGAGGAACGCGATCGACCAGAGCGCCATGACCCGACCGCGCTGCCACGGCTCGACCCCGAGCGCGAGCCTGGTCGTCGCCGACGTGTTCGAGCCGAGGTACCCGAAGCCCGCGACCGCGAGCAGCGGCAGCGCGAGGGGTAGCCACGGTGTGATCGAGAACAGCAGGATCCCGAGCCCGAGCGCAGCGAGCGTGACCGCCATCCGCCCTCGCGAGCCCGCGACACGCCCGGCGACGAGGAACGCCGCCGTCACCGCCCCGGCGCCGAAGAACGCGACGATCACGCCGGACCAGGTGTCGGAGTAGCCGAACGCGTGCGCGAAGGCCGGCGACTCGGTGTTGACCGGGTCCGACCCGAAGCCGGCCACCATCACCACCAGAAGCGCCATGACCAGCGCGGGCCGCTCGCGCAGCAGCCGGAAGCTGTCGCGGAGCGAGCTCCGTTCGGCGCGCTGCTCCTCGCGCGGCTTCACCATCAGCAGGCCGCCGAACAGCAGCAGGTACGACGCGGAGTTGATCGCAAACGCCCATGGGATACCGAGCGTCGCGATCACGCCGGCGGCGCTCGCGGGGCCGATCGCGCGCGCGAGGTTGAACGTCATCGAGTTGAGAGCGACCGCCTGGGGAACGTCGACCTCGTCGACGAGCGCAGCGATCAGCGACTGCTGCGCGGGGATCGACAGCGCGCTGACGACTCCGAGCGCACCCGAGAAGCCGATCACGACCCACTCGGTCGCCTCGCCGCTCCACGCCAGCCCGGCGAGCACCGCGGTGAGCGCGGTCGAGGTCAGCTGCGTGACGAGCAAGAGCTTGCGCCGGTCGAGCCGATCGGCGAGCCCGCCGGCCCACGGCGAGAGCACCAAGACAGGCACGAACTGGAAGAAGTTGAGGACGCCGAGCAGGAACGGCGAATGCGTGAGCCGGAAGACGAGGATCGACGCGGCGAGGTTCTGGAACCATGTGCCGCTCGCCGACGCCGCGTTGCCGACGAAGTACGGCGCGAAGCTGCGCGAGCGGATGACCCGCCACGCTGCGCCCGGCCCGACCGCCGCCGCTATGCCCGACCTGTCCGGTGCAGCTGGGCGTAGATGCGGCGCGCCGTCTTCGCCGGGACGCCGGGAACGCCCTCGAGCTCCTCCTGCGTGGCCTCGACGACACGCTCCGCCGAGCCGAAGTGCTGCAGCAGCGCACGCCGGCGCACGGGCCCGACGCCTTCGAGCTGGTCGAACATCGAAGAGCGTGCGGCGATGTCGCGCCGCTGCCGGTGGAACGTGATCGCGAACCGGTGCGCCTCGTCGCGCACGCGCTGCAACAGCTGGAGCGCAGGAGACTCGCGTGGCAGGAGGACCGGCTCGCTGCGGCCCGGAACGAACACCTCCTCGATCCGCTTCGCGAGCGAGATGACCGCGACCCGCGGCAGCTCGAGCTCCTGCATCGCCGCGAGCGCAGCCGACAGCTGGCCCTTGCCGCCGTCGATGACCACGAGGTTCGGCGTGGCGGCGAACGACTCGTTCCACCCAGCCGACCCGACGTCGGCGCCAAGGCGCGAGAAGCGCCTCGAGATCACCTCGCGCATCGCGCCGAAGTCGTCCTGGCCCTCGAGCCGGCGCACCGTGAACTTGCGGTAGTGCGCCCGCTTCGCGACTGCATCCTGGAACACGACCATCGAGCCGACGATCTCCTGTCCCTGGATGTTCGAGATGTCGAAGCACTCGATCCGGATCGGCAGCGACTCGAGGTTCAGCGCCTCGCGGAGCTCCTCGAGCGACTCGAGCCGGCGCGCGCGCCTCGTGTCGGCGACGAACGTCTCCGAATCGAGCGCGAGCTGTGCGTTCTGCTGGGCGAGCTCCTGCAGTCGCCGCTTCTCGCCGCGCTCGGGCGCGCGCACCTCGACGCGCGCGCCGCGACGCTCGGTGAGGAAGACCTCGAGCGCCGTCGTGTCCCCCGTGCCGCTCGGCACGACGATCTGCTGCGGGATCGACGGCGCCACGCCGTAGTACTCCAGGCAGAACTGCTCGAGCACCTCGCCGAGCTCCTCGCCTGCGGCGTTCTCGAGGTGGAACGAGTAGCGGTCGACCATCCGCCCTTCACGCAGCGGAAACACCTGCACGGCCGCGCGCTCGGGTGAGACGGCGACGCCGATCACGTCGAACGAGCCGGCAGCCGGGCGCTCGACGGCCTGGCGCTCCGACAGCCGCTCGATCGCGCGCAGCCGGTTGCGATAGCGCGCAGCGTCCTCGAACCGCTCCTCCGCGGCTGCCGTCCGCATGTCCTGCTCGAGCCGCCGGCGGATCGGTCGGTCGTCGCCCGACAGGAACTCGATCACCTGGTCGATCAGCTCGCGGTAGTCCTCCTTCGAGATGTAGCCGACGCACGGGGCGTAGCAGCGTTCGATGTGGTAGTCGAGGCACGGGATACCGCTGTGCCGGCCGGGCTGTGGGCCTTCACAGGGTCGGTACCGGAAGACGCGGTTCAGCACGTCGAGCGTCTCGCGCACCTTCTTCGCGTTCGCGAACGGACCGAAGTACCAGACGCCGCGGCGGTGCCGCTCGCGCGTGAACATCACGCGCGGGTAGTCG
>DASXDB010000012.1:0-2720 GCA_036490895.1 Gaiellaceae bacterium | reverse complement strand
CGGTCGTGGGAACGAGGCGTCGTCGGTCGGCGTCGCGACCGCGATGGGCGCCGACGACGTCGGCACGCCGCTCCACCGCGACATGGGCGTCCACATCACGCGCGGCGTCGAGCCGTGGCGGATCTTCGCGCAGTACATGGGGCGCGCCGACGGGCCGACGCACGGCAGAGACGGCAACGTCCATATGGCAGACGCGCGGCTCGGGCTGCTCGCGATGGTAAGCCACCTGCCGGCGATGCTCCCAGTCGCGGTCGGTTGCGCGCTCGCGTTCCGCATCCGCGAGGAGCAGCGCGTCGCGGTCGCGTGGTACGGCGAGGGCGCCTCGGCGCGCGGAGACACGCACGAGGGCATGAACTTCGCCGGTGTCCGCCGGCTGCCGGTCGTGTTCATCTGCGACAACAACCAGTGGGCGTACTCGACACCGGCGCATCTCGAGTACGCGGTCGAGCACCTCGCCGACCGCGCGACCGCATACGGCTTCGACGGCGTCGTCGTCGACGGCACCGACGTCCTGGCGGTCTACCGCGAGGCGAAGCGCGCGATCGACAAGGCACGCGCCGGCGACGGGCCGACGCTGATCGAGTGTCAGACGCTCCGCATGGAAGGCCACGCGGTGCACGACGACGCCTTCTACGTCCCGAAGGAGCTCTTCGAGCGCTGGGCCGAGCGCGATCCGATCGAGCGCTTCCGCACCTGGCTCCGGTCGAACGCCGACATGACCGACGACGAGGAGGGCCAGATCGGCGCCTACGTGAAGAAGCTGCTGAACGACGCGCTGCAGAAGGCGGAAGAATCGCCCCAGCCGGACCCGTCGGCGCTGCTCGAGGGCGTCTACGCCACGCCGGAAGACCTCGACACGCCCCATCACAAGTAATGGCCGAAAAGACGTATCTCCAAGCGATCAGCGACGGCCTCCGGCAGGAGATGCGCCGCGACCAGCGCGTCTTCGTGCTCGGCGAGGACGTCGGCGTGTACGGCGGCGCCTTCAAGGTGACGCTCGGCTTCCAGGAAGAGTTCGGCTCGTGGCGGGTCATCGACGCGCCGCTCTCCGAGACCGCGATCGTCGCCGGCGCAACCGGCGCCGCGATCATGGGGTTGCGGCCCGTCGCGGAGATGCAGTTCGCCGACTTCGTGTCGTGCGCATGGGATCACCTCGTGACGGTCGCGGCGAAGCAGCGCTGGCGCGCGGGCACACCCGTGCCGATCGTGCTGCGGCTTCCTTCGGGCGGCGGCTTCTCGGGCGGCCCCTTCCACTCGCAGAACCCCGAGTCGTCGTTCGCGCACATCCCCGGCCTCAAATGCGTCTGCCCGGCAACGCCGGAGGACGCGAAAGGCCTGATGATCAGCGCGATCGAAGATCCGAACCCGGTCCTCTTCTTCGAGCACAAGCATCTGTACCGCCGCATCAAGGGCGAGGTGCCGGACGAGCGGTACACGACGCCGATCGGCAAGGCGCGCCTCCATCAGGAGGGAGACGACGTCAGCGTCATCACGTGGGGCGCGATGGTCTACACCGCCGAGGAGGCGGCCAAGATGGTCGACGCGTCCGTCGAGATCATCGACCTGCGTACCGTGCTTCCTTGGGACAAGCAGGCGGTGCTCGACTCGGTGCGGAAGACGTCGAAGGTGCTCGTGCTGCACGAGGACACCCGCACCGGCGGGTTCGGCGGCGAGATCGCGGCCACAATCGCCGAGGAGGCGTTCGAGGACCTCGACGCACCCGTGAGGCGCGTGACCGCGCCCGACACGCCGGTGCCGTTCTCGCCCGCGCTCGAGAAGGCATTCATCCCGCAAGCCGACGGCGTCGCCAACGCGCTGAAGGAGTTGATCTCGTACTGATGGCTACGAACACGGCAGTCGACGTCGTCATGCCGCAGATGGGCGTCTCCGTCTCCGAGGGCACGATCACGAAATGGTCGAAGAACGTCGGCGAGACGATCGAGGCCGACGAGACCCTGCTCGAGATCTCGACCGACAAGGTCGACACCGAGGTCCCCTCGCCCGCCACCGGCGTCGTCACCGAGATCCTCGTCCAGGAAGGCGAGACGGTCGAAGTCGGCACCGTCCTCGCGCGAATCGGCGGCGACGCGGGCACGGACGCGCCGGCGCCCGAAGCGACACCCGGCGCGGCGCCGCCCGAGCCGGCGACGCAGCCTGCGGCAGCAGAGTCCGCCGCCGCTGCGACCGAAGGCCAGGCGGCACCGCCCGAGCCTCAGCCGCCCGCGCAATCGCCCCAGCAGGTCGCGCCGGGCAACGGCAAGGCATTCGTCTCACCGGTGGTCGCGCGGATCGCAGCCGAGCACGGCATCGACCCGGCGAACGTACCCGGCACCGGCACCGGCGGCCGCGTCACGAAGAAGGACATCCTCGGGTTCGTCGAGAGCGGGGCGCAGGCTCCCGCGCCGCCGGCGCCCGAGGCGCCGGTCGAGGCCGCACCGGCCTACACGCCGCCGGCCCCGCCGCCTGCACCGGCCCCCGGCGCGGCGAAGCCCGCGACTGCACCGGTTCCGCCCACCGTCGGGCAGGCGCAGGCCGGCGACTCGCTCGAGCCGATGTCGGCAATGCGGCGCGGAATCGCCGAGCACATGCGCCGCTCGCTCGACACGTCCGCGCATGTCACGTCGGCGATCGAGGTCGACATGACGAAGGTCGTGCAGATCCGCGAGAAGCTGAAGAAGGAGTACCAGTCGGCCTACGGCGTCAACCCGACGTACCTCGCG
>DASXDB010000011.1:0-22130 GCA_036490895.1 Gaiellaceae bacterium | reverse complement strand
TTCGGCGCGGGTTCGCCGGCGGCGGCTTCGAGGGGGCGCAGTCGCTGCCGAAGCAGATGGCGCTCGCGGCGCAGATCCCCGGAGCAGACTTGATCCCGGAGACGTCCGAGCTCTTTCTCGGCTTCACCTCGACGCAGAAGGCAGGGATGGGGCCTGGTCCGATCGCGAACTTCGAGACGCTCGGATACGTCGACTTCCGCGGCAGCGACTATTTCCGCCACGGGACGCACATGCACCTGTCGCACATCCACGAAGACGTGGAGGCGTGGTACATCAACTTCGAGTTCGACGAGCGGGTGGCGACCGCGTTCCGGCCGAACCTGCAGGTGAAGCAGGACACGCAGACGGTCCGCCAAGGGCCGAAGGACGTGTCGTCGGTGGCGGAGGTGCGGCGGGACTATCGGAGCTCGGGCCGCATCGGTCACAGTGCGGCGATCCAGACGACGTCGCGGTTGCTGCAGGACGCCGTCGCCGCGGACGGCACGGTGTTCCCGAAGGGCACCGCGATCCCGGTGCGCGCCGACTTCAACACGCTCGACAACCCATTCGCGTGGTCCGAGCGTCTAGACGAGGTGGGGGTGACGCCGGCCGCGGGCGTGCACTTCGTCGTCTTCAACCCCACCGGCGACGACTTCCACCGCAACCGCCTCGCGATGGACGGCGTGTTCCCCGGCGGCAAGATCCCGTTCAAGCCGCGCGCGCGCGAGCAGGGCTTCAACTCGGTGCTCTCGACCACGCATCGCCAGAACTACCTCGTGCCGCCACGGCGGCATCGCGCGTTTCCGCTCGCCGAGCTCTAGTGCCGCCGTGCCCGGTGTGCCAGCAGGTCGTCCCCGGCCCGTCGCGCTGCAGCCAGGCGACAGGCCCAGAACCAGCGGCCGCGCATGCCCTCAGTATCGCGCACGAGACGGTGTGCCTCAGAAGCGCACGACTGTCGCGAAGCGCGCCGAGTTGAGAATCACCTCCACGACGTCGCCGTTCAGGATCAGGCCTGGATTCGTGCGATAGAGCTGGAGGTAGCCGGCGCCGAGCGTGAAGCGGATCTGCTTCGGCGTCGCCTTGAGCACGATCAGGCCGATGCAGTCGAGCTCGTTCAGCGCGGGGCGGTAGCGCCCGCCCGCGTACCGCTGCGCGTTCGCGGAGTTCACTTGCGCGTTCCAGACGATCAGCGAGAACCGCGTCCCGTAGTCGAAGCCGGCGTTGCCGTTGATCACGATCGGGCACAGCTTCTGATTCGACGGTGACGTCTTCGGGCTCTTCGGCGGGACCGACAAGCCGCGGCCGCTGATCGTGAAGACGGGGTGGGACGACGAGCCGGTGACGCGCAGCGAGGTGATCGACGTGCCGAGCGAGCGGCTCGGCATCGCGAGCGCGAGTCCGGCGAGCAAGGCCGCCGTTGCGGCGGCGACGACGCCGGCGGCGATGTGGCGCGGTGCACGATGTTTCAAGGAGCCTCCTTCTGCTGCCCCCCGAGCCGACAGATGCGCTGATCTTCGCACCGCGCCACACGCGGTGCAACGCCTACGCCTCGGGCTGGACGATGCAGAGCGAGTTGCCGTCGGGATCGCGGAGCCAGAACATCGGCGGGATGCCGTCACCCCAGCGGGCCACCTCGGCATCGACGTCGACGCCGGCAGCACGCAGCGCGGCATGATCGCCTTCGACGTCGGTCGTGTCGAGGATGATCCCCGTCTCGGCGCCGCCGGCCTGCTTCCCGGGCGGCGGGGGCGCGAGCGCGACCGTCGTCGGCGTGCCGGCGATCCCGACCTCCACCCAACGCGCGTCCGGCCCCATCGGCAGGTCGACGACCTTCTCGAAGCCGAGCGTGCCGACGTAGAAGTCGATCGCCCGGTCCGTGTCCGCAACGCTCACGGCCACGCGGCCGACCTGAGTGAGATTCAAGCGGGACATTTCAATCCTCCTTCTCGTGTTTTGTCGAGAGTGAGACTTCGCCTCTCCCGCGAACTCATCGGCGCTAGAAGAAGACGAGCTTCACGAGCAGCACGACCGCGATCACGACGACGACCATCATCAGGATCGACGCAAACGCGATGCCGAGCCCGCCGAGCGCGAGCTTGGTCGGGATCTGCGGCGGCCGGCCGCCCGAGAGGGCGTTCTCGAGCTGCTGCTCGACGTAGCTCTCGATGCGCTCCTCGAAGCGCGCCGCCAGCTCGTCCGTCCTGGTCTTGCGCGGCGCTGCTGCGTCCTCCGTCTTCGGCGGCTTGTACCCGGTGGAGCGCCCGTCGACCGCGACCTCGTAGATGTGCTCGTGCTGGACGTCCTTCAGATGCCGCTCGCCGAGGTCGAGCACCGCAACGCCGTCCGGGAGCACGTTCCCCACGAGCGCCCGCGTCGTCTCCGAGATGAGGATCTGCCCACCGGCGCCTGCTGAGGCGATCCGCGCTGCGCGGACGACGTCGATCCCGAGGTAGCCCTCGTCGCCGACATGCGGCTCGCCCGTGTGGAGCCCCATCCGGACGCGCACCTCGTGCCCCGCGGGCCAGCTGTGCCCGCGCAGCGCACGCTGCGCCGCGACCGCCGCGTTGACCGCGTCCCGGGCGCGCGGGAACGAGAAGAAGAAGGCGTCGCCCTGCGTGTCGATCTCGGTGCCGCCGACCTCCCCGAACGCCTCTCTGACGATTCGCCGGTGGTCCCGCGACAGCTCCCCGAACGCCTCGTCGCCGAGCTCCTGGAGGAGCTTCGTCGATCCCTCGATGTCGGTGAACGCGAACGTGACCGTGCCCGCGTGCAAGCTGCTCACGCCGCAACCGTACTCGACTCGAGAGCGATCCGAACGTACCCTTGGAACGCAGTGCGGTGTCAGGTCTGCAACCAGGAGAACCCTCCCGGCGCACGGTTCTGCCTCGCGTGCGGGGTCGCGCTCGCGGCCGAGGCACAGCCCCAGGAGGAGCGCCGGATCGTCTCGATCATCTTCGTCGACCTCGTCGGCTTCACGGCGCGTGCCGAGTCACTCGACCCGGAAGACGTCCGCGCGCTGCTCATGCCGTATCACGACCTGGCGCGCCGAGAGATCGAATCGTTCGGAGGCGTCGTCGAGAAGTTCATCGGCGACGCGATCATGGGCGTCTTCGGCGCGCCGGTCGCGTATGGCGACGACGCGGAGCGCGCCGTGCGCGCTGCGTTCATCGTCCGCGACTCCGTCTGCGCCATGCCGGGCGGCGGCCTGCAGATCCGCATCGCAGTGAATACGGGCGAAGCGGTGGTCTCGCTCAACGCGCGGCCGGCACGTGGCGAGTCGATGGTCGCGGGCGACGTCGTCAACACGGCATCCCGGCTGCAGACGCAGGCGCCCGTGAACGGCATCGTCGTCGGCGAGGCGACGTACCTCGCGACCCGGGACGTGATCGGGTACGACGAGGCCGACGCGATCGTGGCGAAGGGCAAGGCAGCGCCGGTCAAGGCGTGGCTGGCCACCCACGCGCTCACGCCCGCGGGCGAACGTCCGACGCGCGACCGGCGCCTCGTCGGACGCAAGCCCGAGCTACGTCTCCTCGACGCCATCTGGGATCGCGTGCTGGTCGAGCGGCTCCCGCACCTCGTCTCCATCTTCGGGCCGGCCGGGGTCGGGAAGTCGACCGTCGTCTCGCGCTTCGCGGAGTCCGCGCGGGAACGCGGCGCCCGGGTGGTGTTCGGCCGGTCGCTGCCCTACCGCGAGAGCGGCGTCTACGGCCCGCTCGCGAGGCACGTGATGGGGATCTGCGGCATCTACGAGAGCGATCCGCCGGATGTCGTGATCGACAAGCTCCGGAACCGCACGACCGCGCTCCTCGACGGCTCCTCCGCCCCGTCCGACACGGTTGCCGAGCACCTGGGTGCGATCGTCGGAGTCGACGGGTGGGGCGCCGAGGCGACGGACCGCGACATCCTCTTCTCGTCGACGCGCCTCTTCCTGGAGGCGGCGGCGCGCGAGCAGCCGACGGTCCTCGTCTTCGAAGACATTCACTGGTCGGGCGGAACGCTGCTCGACCTGATCGACGCGCTCGCGGTCGGCTCGCACGGGCTGCCGCTGCTGCTCGTCACCCTCGCCCGGCCCGAGTTCCTCGACGCGCGCGAGAGCTGGGGCGGCCGGCTCGCGAGCTACACGAGCGTGACGCTCGGGCCGCTCGGCGAGGACGACGCCCGCGAGCTCGCCGTACGGCGCCTCGGTGCGCCGGATCGCGCCGACGCCGTTGTGCGGGTCGCCGAGGGCAACCCGCTGTTCATCGAGCAGCTCGCGGCCACGATGGAGGAGACGGAGGGCGCGCTCCCGACGAGCATCCGCGGGCTGGTGGCGGCGCGCCTCGATGCGCTGCCACAGCGCGATCGTGCGCTCCTCCTCGACGCCGCCGTGGTCGGGAAGGTGTTCTGGTACGACGCGTTGCTCGCGCTCCGGCCCGAGCCCGACGTCGATCGCGTGCTCGACGAGCTCGAGCGGCGCGACCTGATCCGGCGCGAGGCGAGCTCGATGATCGAGAACCAGCAGCAGTTCACGTTCACGCACGTGCTGATCCGCGACGTCGCGTACGAGCTGCTGCCGCGCGCCGACCGCGCGCGCCGCCATCGGGCGGTCGCGGAGTTCTTCGAGCGCTCGACGGGGTCGTCGAGCGAAGCGATCGGCGCTCTCGCCCGCCACTGGCGCGACGCAGGCGACTTCGACCGTGCGATCGCACAGCTGGTCCGCGCAGCCGAGCAGGCGGAGCGCGGCTGGGCCAAGGAGCACGCCGTTCTCCTCTACCGCGAGGCACTGGAGCTCGTGCCCGAGAACGACACGGAGTGGCGGAGCGCGCTGCGCCGCCGGCTCGCGATCGCGAGCACCGCGTCCTTCCATGTCGACGACGTCAGGCGGCCGGGAAGTCCGCAGGCGTGACGTCGCCGACGATCTCGTCGATCGAGTCGATGCGGTGCTGGCCGAGGCGGCTCGAGTGGTCGCGCACGACCGCCTCGCTCGGCGCCTCGTACACGCAGAACGTGCGCACCTTGCCGTCGTCGTCGACGACGACGTGGCTGTGCTCCCACGTGATCTCGGGCAGCTCGTCCTCGACGATCTCGCGCGAGCGGCGGCCGACGGCCGGCATCTGGGACTCTCCGACGTCGAAGCTACGGACGATCATGAAGCGGGGCATGGGGCGATGATAGTGACACGTGGACTCGTCTGAGCTCAAGGCCGTCCAGGCGCCGCTGAAGGCGCGGTACCGCGAGGACCCGCAGGCGGCCCTCGTGACGCTGCATGCCGAGGGCACTCTCGGCGCGGAGAACGTCTCGTGCAGCGTCGCGACCGGCCGGGCGCTGGTCGAGGCGGGGCTGCACCCGGCGACGGGCGGGACCGGCCTGCTGGCGTGCTCGGGCGACATGCTGCTCGAGGCCCTGGTCGCGTGCGCCGGGGTGACGTTGCGGGCCGTCGCGACGTCGCTCGGGCTCGCCGTGGGAGGCAGCGTGCGGGCAGAGGGCGATCTCGACTTCCGTGGCACGCTCGGCGTCGCGAAGGGCGAGGATGTGCCCGTCGGGTTCACCGCGATCCGGCTGCGCTTTGCGCTCGAGCACGACGAGGACGAGGAGGCGATCGCGAAGCTGATCGAGCTGACGGAGCGGTACTGCGTCGTCTTCCAGACGCTCACCGGCGGTGTGCCGGTCGAGGTCTCGTAGTCACCAGGGAGCGACCGCGATGCCGCCCCATTCCTCGGGGTCGACGTCGCGAACGGTCTGGGTCAGCTCCCAGCGGTGCCCGGCGAGATCCTCGACCACACACGAGCGCTCGCCGTACACATGCGTCTGCGGCTCCTCGAGCACGCGCGCGCCGGCGTCACGCGCACGCGCGAACGCGGCGTCCACGTCCGGGACGCGGAACTTGATCACCTGCGTCACGACGCCGCCCGACGGCGCGACCTGCGTGTGCCGCACGTCCGCGACGACGAACGAGCCGTCGTCGCCCGCCCTCATCTGTGCGCGATGGTCGTCGCCGATCCGCACGCGCTCACCGAAGCCGAACGCGTTCTCGAGCCAGGCGACCGCCGCGCGAACGTCCGGATAGATCAGCACGGGGGAGATGGTGGCCGGAGGCGCGGAGCGGTTCGTCTGCATCAGCCGAAGAACGTGCGGGCGACGTCGTACCACTCGAGCGGGACCGTCTTCAGCTCGGCCGTCGCCTCGGCAAGCGGCACCGCGACGACCGCGTCGCCGCGAAGCGCGGCCATCTGGCCGTAGCTCGCCTCCGCGACGAGGTCGGCCGCCTTCAGGCCGAAGCGCGTCGCGAGAATGCGATCCCGGGCGGTGGGGGAGCCGCCGCGCTGGATGTGCCCGAGCACGGTCACGCGTGTCTCGTACCCGGTGCGGCTCTCGATCTCCTCGCCGAGCCGCTCGCCGACCCCGCGCTTCGCGAGCAGACGGTGCCCGAACTGGTCGACCTCGCCCTTGTCCTCGGCACCCGGCAGCTCGCAGCCTTCGCTGACGACGACGATCGAGAAGTTCTTGCCGTTCGCGTGCCGGCTCGCGATCTCGTTGCACACCTCCTCGAAGTCGACGGGGCGCTCGGGGATGAGGATCACGTCGGCGCCGCCGGCGATGCCGCTGTGGACGGCGATCCACCCGGTGTGCCGCCCCATCACCTCGACGACCATCACACGGTTGTGGGACTCGGCGGTCGTGTGCAGGCGGTCGATCGCCTCCGTGCAGATCGCCACTGCGGTGTCGAAGCCGAACGTGTAATCGGTGCCGGAGAGGTCGTTGTCGATCGTCTTCGGGACGCCGACGACGGGCGCCTCGAAGTCGGCATGGAGGCGGGCCGCGACGCCCAGCGTGTCCTCGCCGCCGATCGCGACGAGCGCATCGATCTGCTCGAACGCTGCGCGAACCGCGTCGACGCCTCCGTCGACCTTGTACGGGTTCGTGCGCGAGGTGCCGACGATCGTCCCGCCGCGCGGGAGGATTCCCGAGATCTGCGACCGGCCGAGCGGCTCGAACAACTGCTCGACCATCCCGCGCCAACCCTCGCGGACGCCGACCACCTCGTGGCCGCGCGCCCATGAGCGTCGCGCGACGGCACGGATCACCGCATTCAACCCAGGGCAGTCGCCGCCGCCGGTGAGGACACCGATACGCATCGTGTAGCCGAGTTTACGGACGCTCAACACGCGCTCAATCAGTACCCGCCCAGAATCGCCGCGTGCCGATCCTCGTCCTGGCCCTCGCGTTGCTCCTGCACTCGAGCGCTCCGGCGCTGCGCGACCCGTCTCCATGCCCCGGCGTGACCGGCTACACCTGCTCGACGCTCGAGGTGCCGCTCGACCGCACCGGTCATCGCAAAGGAACGCTTCGGCTCCGCGTCGGCGCCGCCGACAACGTCAACGCGCCGCGCGGCGTGCTGCTCGTGCTGGCCGGCGGGCCGGGCCAGCCGGGCCTCCCGATCCTCGACCGGTTCGTCGACACCGCGCTCGCCGCCGAGAGGCGGACCTACCGGATCGTCGTCTTCGACCAGCGGGGGACGGGAGCCGGGGCTCTCGACTGCGAGGCGATGCAGCTGCAGATGGGCGCCTCCGACCTCTATCCGCCGACGGCTGCAGCGGTGCGCGCGTGCGCGGCGAAGATCGGCGCCCGCCGGCAGTACTACGGGACGGACGACGTCGTCGCGGACATCGACGCCCTTCGCAGGGCGCTCGGCGTCGAGAAGATCGCGCTCGACGGCATCTCCTACGGGACGTACGTCGGCGAGCGCTATGCGCTCGCGCATCCGGCGCACGTGTCGAAGCTCGTGCTCGACTCGGTCGTGCCACACGTCGGTCTCAGCGATCTCGGTGTCGTCGAGTTCCGTGCGACCGCCCGGGTGCTGCGCGGCGTCTGCGGCCGGCAGTGCGTCGACGACCTCGCGGTGGTTGTCAAGCGCCACCACGACGGCGTCGACCTGCTCGACGCGCTCACCACCGACAGCATCGCCGACCCGACCTACAAGCAGTTGTACGACGTCGGCCGTCTGCTGCGCCTGGCGCGGACCGGCACGCCGGGGCCACTCGAGTCGTTCATCGCAGGAATGCATGCCGGCGACGCCGCGCCGGCCGATGCGCTCGACCAGGGCCTGCACGCGAGTGCGCTGTGCGCCGATTGGCGTTATCCGTGGGGGACGTCGTCCGCGCCGCTGGCCGGCCGCGAGTCGGCGCTCGACCGAGCCGTCGCGAAGCTGCCGGCGAGCGCGCTCTTCCCGTTCGATCGGAAGACCGCGGCGGGAAACGGGTTCATCCGCCAATGCCTGCCGTGGGCGCCGACGCCGCCGACGCCGCTCGCTCGCGGGAAGATCACCGTCCCGACGTTGCTCGTGAACGGCGACCACGATCTGTCGACGCCGCTCGAGTGGGCGAGGCAGGAGCTCGCGCGAACCACGCACGGAAAGCTCGTGATCGTGCCGGGCGCCGGGCATTCGACGCAGTCACGCTCGGTCAGCGACGTCTCGCGGGCGTCGGTCGCCGCGTTCCTGAACGGCTAACGGGCCGACGGCGCGCTACGACGGCCGGCTGCCGGGGTGGCCGGCGACGAGCTCCGCCTCGACCGCGTCCGCGACGACGGCCGGATCCCCGTCGCGCTCGTCGAGGTCGCGCCACTCCCACTGCTCGAGGTACGCGTCGCTGCCGAGAAGCCCTTGCTCCATGGCAACGCGGTCGATCTCCTGCTGAAACCATTCCGGGAGCTGGCGCTTCACGTCGCCGACCCGCACGACGGACGGGATCTCCTGCCAGTACAGAACCTGCACGCGCGTCACGGAGCACGGAGGTTAACCCGACTCGGCGACACCGGCACGTCCCATGTCGGCCGCGCACGCGCCACGGCATGCTTGGCGGCATGAAGACCGCTGTCCGCTCGTTTCTCTACCTCGCGTCGGCGCTCGCCACGGGCGCGCTCGGCTTCGGGCTCCTGCTGGCCGGCTGGCTCGCCGGCGGGCTGCTTGCCGTGACGCCGCTCAGCGTGCCGGTGCTCGTCGCGTTCCGCTGGGGCGTCGGCGCGCTCGCGACGCTCGAGGCGCGGCTCGCCCGGCTCGTCGGCGTGGATCCCGGCCCGCAGCGGCTCACCTCCGGCGGCACCGGCTACTGGGGCCGCGGCAGGGCGGTGCTCGCCGACCGGACGTTCTGGCGGCAGCACGGCACGGTGCTCGCGCGAACCGCCGTGGGCTGGCCGCTCGCGGTCGGAGCCGTCTCGCTCGTCGGCGCGGGAGTCTGGTTTGCCTTCCTGCCCGTCTACTACCGATGGGTCGACTTCCACATCGGCTCGTTCGACGTGGACACGCTCGGCAAGGCGCTGCTCGGAATCCCGTTCGGCATCGCCGGAACGGTCGTCGCCCTCGCGCTCGTGCACTTGACGGCTCGGGGCTGGGCGCGAGTCGTGCTCCCGTACCTCGGGCCGCCGCGCGGCCCGGCGAAGAGCTTCTTCGTGCCTCATGCCGTGGTCGTCACGATCGCCGACCTCGTCGTCCTGATCGTCTGGGCGTCCGTCGGCGGCCCGTTCTGGCCGAAGTGGGTGCTGGCCGCGACCACGCTCACGATCTCGCTCCATGCATGGCTGCTCCGGGCGCCGAGCGCCCTCGCCCGCGTCGCGGGCGTCGCCGTGTTCCTGGAGGCGTTCCAGGTCGCCCTGTGGGCGTTCGGCGGAGGCGGCTACTTCTGGCCGATCTGGACGGCGATCGGCTTTGCCACGGCAGTCGGGGTGGCGACCATCGTCCTTCGGCGTGGCCGCCTGGAGCACCGCATCGAGGTGCTCGAGACGACCCGCGCGGGCGCCGTAGACGTCCAGGAATCGGAGCTGCGGCGCATCGAGCGCGACCTGCACGACGGCGCGCAGGCACGCCTCGTCGCACTGGGGATGAACCTCGGCCTCGCCGAGCAGAAGCTGGCGGGCGATCCCGAGGCGGCGCGCGATCTCGTCGCCGACGCGCGGGCCGGGGTCGAGCAGGCGTTGCGCGAGCTCCGCGATCTCGCGCGGGGCGTGCATCCGCCCGTGCTGACCGACCGCGGGCTCGGGGCGGCGGTCGCGTCCCTTGCGCACGCCAGTGCGATCCCGGTCGTCGTCGAGGAGAGCGTCGCCGAGCGTCCGCCGGCCGTGGTCGAGACGGCCGCCTACTTCGTCGTCGCGGAGGCGATGGCCAATGCGGCCAAGCACGCCGCAGCGACGCAGATCATCGTGCGGATCGCGCGAGACGATCGACACGTCGTCGTCGAGATCGCGGACGACGGTCGCGGCGGTGCCGATCCGGCCGGCTCGGGGCTCCTCGGGCTGCGGCGCCGGGTCGAAGCGCTCGACGGTACGCTCGCCGTCACGAGCCCGTCCGGTGGTGGGACGGTGCTGCGTGCCGAGCTGCCATGCGCGTCCTGATCGCCGAAGACCTCGCGCTCCTCCGTGACGGGTTGACCCGGCTGCTCCGCGACAACGGGTTCGACGTCGTCGGCGCGGTCGCCGACGCCGAGGCGCTCGTCCATGCCGCACGCGCAGAGAAGCCGGACATCGCGATCGTCGACGTCCGGCTGCCGCCCTCGTTCCGTGACGAGGGCATCCGTGCAGCGCTCGAGCTGCGCGCGACGGTCCCGGAGACGGCGATCCTGGTCGTCTCGCAGTACGTCGAGCAGGAGTACGCGACCGAGCTGCTCGCCTCGGGCCGGGGTGGGGTCGGGTACCTGCTGAAGGATCGGATCATGCATGTCGACGACTTCGTCGACGCGGTCCGGCGCGTCGCCGAGGGCGGGACGGCGCTCGACCCGGAAGTGGTCGCGCAGCTCTTCTCACGCCGCGGGCCGCTGGAGGGACTGTCGCCGCGCGAGCGCGAGGTGCTCGGCCTGATGGCCGAGGGCCGTTCGAACGCTGCGATCGCCTCGTCGCTCTATTTGAGCATCGGCGCGGTCGAGAAGCACATCGCGAGCATCTTCACGAAGCTTCGGCTCCGGCAGACCGCGGAGGATCACCGCCGTGTGCTGGCAGTGCTCGCGTTCCTGCAGGCCGAGCCCGGTGTCTGACACCAAGGGTGTCAGACACCCCTTGGTGGGGTCCGACTTCTAGCGCTCGACGAACCGGTAGCCGAAGCGGCCCTTGACGCAGAGATTGCCACTCGTCACGTCGTGGTCGTCAGGGGACGTGACGTTGACGATCTGCCCTTCCTGAACGTGCAGCTCGAGGTTGCAGCCGACGCCGCAGTACGCGCACACGGTCGTCACGACCTCCTGCTGCGATTCGTCCCACGTGCCGTCCTGCCGCATGTCGTACTCGCGCTTCGACATCAGCGCACCCGTCGGGCAGACGGCGATGCAGTTTCCGCAGTACACGCACGCGGACTCCGGCAGCGTCACGTCGAGCTCCGTCGAGATGTGCGCGTCGAACCCGCGGCCCGCGACGGCGATCGCGAACGTGTTCTGGTGGTCGACGCCGCACGCCTCGACGCAGCGGTAGCAGAGGATGCACTTCGAGTAGTCGCGCACGTAGAGGTCGTTGTCGACCTTCACCTCGTGCTCGACCCGGGCGGCGTCAGGCCCGAAGCGCTCCGGCTTCGCGTCGTACTCCTCGATGTACGCGAGTGCATCGGGAGCGGTCGAGAGATCGACCGACGAGCCGAGCAGCTCGAGCACCAGGCGACGCGAGGTGCGGACGCGCTCCGAGTCGGTGTGG
Organism: Gaiellaceae bacterium; assembly: GCA_036490895.1. Classification (GTDB taxonomy): domain Bacteria; phylum Actinomycetota; class Thermoleophilia; order Gaiellales; family Gaiellaceae; genus PALSA-600. The sequence continues at coordinate 10,502 of DASXDB010000011.1, read as the reverse complement.
ACGACCATCCCCGCCTCCGCTTTGCGGGAGCACGACGGGACGAGCGTGCGCGCGCCTTCGAGCTCGACGACGCATACCCGGCACACGTTCACCGGCGTCAGCGTGTCGCCGTAACAGAGCGTCGGGGTCTCGATGCCGAGCTGCCGGCACGCATCGAGGATCGTCGAGCCCTCGAAGACGCGCACTGCTTGCCCGTCGACGGTCAGTTCGATCATCTTCTTCGCCGTCAGCAGGGTTGTCATGCGAAGACCTTCAGGTTGGCGATCGCCGACTCGACCGCGTTCGCCGCAGTCTGGCCGAGCCCGCAGATGGACGCGTCGCGCATCACCTGCGCGACCTCGCCCAGCGTGTGCAGCTCGTCCTCGTGCGGGCGCCCCGCGGCGAGCCGCTTCAGCGCCTCTTCCTGACGCACGGTGCCGACGCGGCACGGTACGCACTGGCCGCACGACTCGTCGCGGAAGAACTCCGCGATCCGCAGCAGTGCGGGCACGAGCTCCGCCTCGTCGTCGTAGACGATCACGACGCCTGAACCGAGCGTCACGCCCGCCGCGCGCGTGTCCTCGTGCGTGAGCTTCAGGTCGAGGTGGTCCGGGCCGACGAACGCGCCCGCGGCACCGCCGAGCAGCACGGCCTTCACGGTGCCGGCGCCCGCCAGGTCGAGCAGCTCGTGCAGCGTCGCGCCGAACGGCAGCTCGTAGAGCCCCGGCCGCTCGACGCAGCCGGAGAGGCAGAAGAGGCGCGTGCCGGCGGATCCTTCGGTGCCGGTCGCTGCGTACTCGGCGCCGCCGAGGCGCATGACCTCGAGCACGTTGAAGAGCGTCTCGACGTTGTTCACCGCTGTCGGCTTGCCATGGAGGCCGACCTCGACCGGGAACGGCGGCTTGTTGCGAGGCTCGCCCCGCTTGCCTTCGATCGACTGGAACAGCGCCGTCTCCTCGCCGCACACGTACGCACCGGCGCCGATGCGCAGCTCGATCTCGAATCCCTCGCGCAGCTGCCCAGTCCTGTCGATCGCGTGCTGCACACGCGCGTGCGCGAGCGGGTACTCGGCGCGGATGTACACGTAGCCCTTCTGCGCGCCGGTCGCGAAGCCGGCGATCGTCAGCGCCTCGACGAGGGCGAACGGGTCGCTCTCCATCAGCACCCGGTCCTTGAAGGTGCCGGGCTCGGATTCGTCCGCGTTGCAGACGACGTAGCGCATCTCCTCGAGCTGGTCGCGCACGGCGCGCCACTTGACGCCGGTCGGAAAGGCGGCGCCGCCGCGGCCGAGCAGCTTCGACGCCGTCACCTCGGCGATCACCGCGTCCGGGCCGAGCTCGCGGGCGCGCGCGAGCGCCTCGAGCCCGCCGGCCGCGACGTACGCGTCGAGCGAGGTTGGATCGACGCCGTCCGCGATCCGCTTCAGGAGTCGCAGCCCGTCGCGCTGCGGGAGCGGCGGCGACTCGGCCGGCAGCTGCTCCTCGAACGGCGCCGCGCCGGCCACGGTTCGGTATTTCGCCGGCGCGCGCTCGCAGAGCCCGAGGCAGGGGCTCGGATGCTCGCCCGGGGCGACGGTCGCGCCCTTCAGCGCGCACGAGAGATCTGTGCATGTGTGCGTGACGTCCGCGGGCTGTTCCTCGAGCGCGAGCAGCGCGTAGAACGTCGCGACGCCGTACGCCTCCGCCGGCGGCACCGACAGGCGGCGAGACGCATAGCCGAGCGCGCCTTCGCTCACCCAGCCGACCCGTCGCTGCGCGGCGCGGAGCGCGGGGAGGAGCAGATGGCGGCTCGCGCGGTCGGCGCGTGCGGTTCGGTGGCCGTTCGCCTCGACCGGCGCACCGAGCACGGCGTCGATCGCTGCGCGCTCGGCCTCGGACGGCGGTGCATCGAGCAGCTTCAGGTCAGCCAATGTGATTTCCCGGGCAAGGCTGCGCCGTCACTGGCGAGCGAAAGTCAAGCGAGGCAAGGACGCAGGGAGCGGCGATAGCCGAAGCTATCGCCGCGACCGAGGACGCGGTATCGCGCAGACTTGCAGCCGCCAGGGACGGCGTGGGCCTTCCCCGGGGAATCACAGGGGACTGACCCTGATCGCAGTCGCCTTGAACTCCGCCGTGCCCGAGCGCGGGTCGGTGGCGTCGATCGTCAGCACGTTCGTGTCGACGAGCTCCGGGAAGTGCAGGTTCATGAATGCGAGCCCTGGCCGCAGAGTCGTGTCGAACGCGACCGGCGCCTCGATCTCGCCGCGCCGTGACGCGACCACCGCGCGACCGCCGTCGACGAGCCCGTACCGAGCACCGTCCTCCGGCGAGACGCGCAGCGCCTCTCCGTCGACGTGCAGCGGCGAGGAGAACCGGCCGGTCTGCACCCCCGTGTTGAACGACTCGAGCCGGCGGCCGGTGGTCAGGCGAAGCGGGAACTCCTCGTCGAGCGTGTCGACCGGCGGCGAGTGCTCGACCGCCATGAACGGGGCGGGGGACTCGACCACCTCGTCCCACAGCCGTCCGTGGATGAACTGCTCGCCGGGATGCTCGTCGTTCCAGCACGGCCACTGGATGCCGCCGAGCTCCTCGAGCCGCGCGTAGCTCATGCCCGCGTGCATCGGCGACAGCGACCGGAGCTCGTTCCAGATGTCCTCGGCCTTCGTGCTGCCGAGATCGTGGCCGAGGCGGCGGCCGAGCTCGTAGACGATCTCGATGTCGTCGCGCGCCTCGCCCGGTGGGTCGAGCGCCTTGCGCACGCGCTGCACCCGGCGCTCGCTCGACGTGACCGTTCCCTCCGACTCGGCCCAGCCGGCGCAGCCGGGGAGGACGACGTCGGCGAGCTCGGCCGTGCGCGTCACGAAGAGGTCCTGCACGACGAGATGATCGAGGCCTTTCAGGAGCTCGACCGCGCGCTGCTTGTCCGCCTCGGACTGCGCGGGGTTCTCGCCGACGACGTACACCGCGCGCAGGTCGCCGTGCTCCATCGCCTCGAACATCCCGGTCAGGTGCAGACCCGGCTCCGAGGGGATCGCCGCGCCCCATGCGGCCTCGAACTTGGCGCGCGCGGCACCGTCCGTCACGTCCTGGAACCCCGGCAGCTTGTTCGGGATCGCGCCCATGTCGCCGCCGCCCTGCACGTTGTTCTGCCCGCGGAGCGGCTGCAGTCCGGCGCCGTAGCGGCCGACGCCGCCCGCCAGCAGGGCGAGGTTGATCAGGGCGAACACGTTGTCGACCGCGTTGTGATGCTCGGTGATCCCGAGCGTCCAGCAGAGCTGAGGGTTCTTGGCGTTGCCGTATGCGTGCGCGAGCTCGCGGATCGCCGCCGCGGGGACGCCGGTGACGCGCTCGCCCTCCTCGAGCGTCCAGGGGTCGATCGACTCGCGGAACGCGTCCCAGCCGGTCGTCGCACGCGCGACGAACTCCTCGTTCGCGAGGCCCGAGACGGCGATCTCTCGCGCGACCGCGTTCGCGAGCGGGATGTCGGTGCCGACGTCGATCCCGAGCCAGAGGTCGGCCCACTGCGCCGACGTCGTGCGCCGCGGATCGACGACCATCAGCTTCGCGCCGCGATGGACGGCCTTCAGCACGTGGTGGAAGAAGATCGGGTGTGCCTCGCGGGCGTTGGAGCCCCACAGCACGATCAGGTCCGCGACTTCACGCACCTCCTCGTAGGAGCTGGTTCCACCGCCAGCACCGAACACCGTCGCCAGACCGACGACGCTAGGGGCGTGTCAGGTGCGGTTGCAGCTGTCGACGTTGTTGGAGTGCAGCGCGACCCGGCTGAACTTCTGCGTCGCGAAGTTCAGCTCGTTCGTGGTCTTGGAGCAGCTGAAGAGGCCTGTCATGGTGCCCGCCTCGAGCGCCGTGCGGAAGCCGGCGGCGGCGCGGTCGAGCGCCTCGTCCCAGCTCGCGGCCCTCAGCTCTCCCTGGTCACGAACGAGCGGCTGGGTCAGCCGCGTCAACCTTGGAGCCATGCGGAGAACCTAGCGAACCGGACAGCCAGCCGGTCGTTCGCCGGCGGATGACATCCTCGTCGCGGATCGCGAGCTCATGTGCCCGCGCCCATGCGTCCTGCGCGCGGAGGTCCGGACGCCCCGGCACGAGCGGCTCGAGCAGCGACGGGTCGTCGACGGCAGGCCGCACGACGTCGGCCGCGCGCGAGCCGTAGAGATGAAGCAGATGGCTCCGGGTCGGCGCGTCGAGCTCGACCGGCCAGGCGACGCGCGCCAGACCGATTGCCCCCGGCAGCGGGCGCGGCGTGCGATCGAGGTTCCGGACGCCGAGCTGCTCGAGCGCGTCGAGCGCGATGCGGCGGTACGTCGTCAACTTGCCGCCGGCGACGCTCAGCATCCCGGTCGGGCCGCGCATGTAGACCGTCTCGCGCCGCGCGCTCGCGGTGGCGCCCGGGCCGCCGGGCAGCACCCGCAACCCGAGGAACGATGCCCGCACCGCGCCGATGCCTTCGATGGCGCTCGCTGCTTCGTCGAGGATTGTGCGCACGTCCTCCTCGGTCACGCGTGCCTCGTCAGGCTCACCTTCGTGCAGGGTGTCCGTCGTCCCCAGCAGGAGCATGCCCTCCCACGGGATCGCGAAGCTGACGCGAACCTTGCTCTGCGGGATCGTCACCGCTGCGCCCCAGTCCTCGCCGCCTTCCACGACCACGTGCACGCCCTTCGAGAGGCGGATCGACGGTGACGCCGCGGGATCCTCGAGCTGCCGCAGGTGGTCGAGCCACGGCCCGGTCGCGTTCACGATCATCCGCGCGCGAACAGCCACCTCGTTCCCGTCGACGTGCACGTCGGCGCCGTCGGGACGGATCGCGGTGACGGTCGCGTAGTTGAGGGCGACCGCGCCTCGCTCGGCGGCGGCGACGACGTTCTCGATCGTCAGCCGCCCGTCGTTCGTGCGCGCATCGGCGTAGAGCGCCGACGAATGCAGCCGCGCGGTTCGCAGCTGCGGGACGAGCTTCAGCGCGCGCTCCTCGCTGATGCGGCCGTTCAGCCGCGCCCGGGCGAGGGTGGAGTAGAGGAGGACTCCAGTGCGCACCACGATCGGGCGGTGCGGCCCGCCGGCGTAGAGCGGGAAGAGGAACGGCAGGCGCTCGACGAGGTGGGGCGCGACGACGTTCATCAGGTAGCGCCGCTCCTGGTGCGCCTCGCGCACGAGGCGGATGTCGCCCATCTGCAGGTAGCGAAGGCCCCCGTGGATCAGCTTCGACGAGCCGGACGACGTTGCCGAGGCGAAGTCGCCGCGGTCGACGAGCGCCACAGCGAGCCCGTGCGCGGTCGCCGCCTCGGCGATCCCGGCGCCGACGATGCCGCCGCCCACGACGAGCAGGTCGAACTGCCGCGCGGCGAGCTGCTCGATCGCCGCTACGCGGTCCACAGCGGATTCGTCCAAGCTTTCGTCCCGTCGGCCGCCTTCACCTCGACACGGCCGTACGCGCCGCCGTCCCACGGACGCTGCAGCGCGACCCCTGTGATCAGCCCCTCGTCGTTGCGTTCGAGGATGCGGCTGAGATGCGGATAGCCGAGGCGCCCGGCATTCGCACAGGCCCCGCGCATGCGGCCGCAGTAGAGCGTGACCGACTCCGCGGGGCTGCAGCGCACGACCACGTCGTCGTCGGAGACCTCTACGCCGCGGATCTCCGGCCCGGTCGAGCCGTAGAACGCTCCCGTACGCAGCGCTTCGAGCACCGCCTGCTGCGAGCGCTCGTTGGCGCGAACCCACGTCCACGCGAAGCCGCTGTCGTAGCCCGGGTGGTGCGAGTCGTCCGTCGCGAGCGCCTGGAGCGGGCGTCCGCGCTCGAGTGCCTCGTCCCAGTGGATCGACGAGTCCCCGCGACCGAGCTCGAGCTCGCAACCCGAGTTCCAGACCTCGAGGCCGAGCAACCCCGGGCAGTCCCACCACTGCTCCGTGCGGAGCCCGCTCCAGTAGGTGTGCGCGAGGTAGGGAAGCCCGCCGTTCGACTCGATCCAGGAGACGACGTCGGGGAGCGGCTCGAAGCCTCCGGCCGGCGCGACCGGGTCGGTCGCGACGCCGAGCGCGAGCACATGGACGTCCTCACCGTCGCCGACGACCGCATTCAGCTCGGTGGAGGGGATCACGAGGAGCGTCTTCGTCGACGCCTCGGCCGTCCTGACCCAGTGGTCGGTGATCGCGAGGACGTCGTAGCCGCCCCAGTCGTAGTGCCGGACGAGAAACTCCGGCCCGAGCTCGCCGTCCGAGTTCGTCGTGTGCGCGTGCAGGGCGCACCGGAGCCAGTCGCCGGGGGCGTCGAACGGTGACATCCGTCGCGACCATATCCATTCGCCCGCCGACCGGAAATCGGTGTCGATCTGGTGGCGATTTTGTGAACCCGCGCCTCCCGCCTATTGAAATGGGGGGTCGTTCCATGATCTGCTTGTCAGGCAACCGACGCTTGGAGGGGACGCATGGAGGACTACGAGGCCCAAGAGATCGAGTTCTGGGCCAAGCTTGAAGAGGAGGGGATGAGCCGCTCGTCGATGCTGCGCCGCAGCGCAGCCGCTGCGTTCGGTCTCACGATTGTGGGCGGCGCGTCCACCGCCTTTGCTGCGAACAAGGCGGCATTGGCGGCGCCGACGCACATGACGAAGGACGGGCTCAAGGCTCTCGTGGCGGCGGCCAAGAAGGAAGGCCACCTGAACACGATCGCTCTCCCGCCCGACTGGGCGAACTACAAGGAAGCCCTCCACAACTTCCCGCGCAAGTACGGGATCGGGATCACGAACGACAATCCCGACGGCAGCTCCGCACAGGAGAACGAGGCGATTCGGTCGCTGAAGGGCGACAAGCGCGCGCCTGACGCCGTCGACGTCGGCATCTCGTTCGCGATCGCAGGCGCCAACGAGGGCCTGTACGCGAAGTACTTCAACTCGAACTACAAGACGATCCCGAGGTCGCTGAAGGATACGCGCGGCTTCTGGATGGGCGATTACTGGGGCGCCGTCTCGATCGGCTACAACAAGACGCTCGTCCCGAACCCCCCGAAGACGTTCGCGGACCTGAAGAAGCCCGAATACAGAGGCAAGGTCGCGATCAACGGGAGCCCGCTCGCGTCGAACTCGGCCGTGTCGGTCGTCATCGCATCGGCGCTCGCGAATGGTGGCTCGCTGTCGAACGTGCAGGCCGGCATCGACTTCTGGGCCGCGCTGAAGAAGAGCGGGAACTACATCCCGGTGCAGACCACGCCGCAGACCGTCGCGTCCGGGCAGACGCCGATCTCGCTCGACTGGGACTACAACAACATCGCCTACGTGACGGAGTTCCCGGCGGCCAACTGGGGCTTCACCGTCCCGGCAGACGGGGTCTACGGCGGTGCGTATGCCCAGGCGGTCAACGCCACGGCACCGCATCCGAACGCCGCACGCCTCTGGGAGGAGTTCCTCTACTCCGACCAGGGCCAGATCATCTGGCTGAAGGGTGGTGCCCACCCGGCGCGGTTCGCCGACCTGGTTGCCCGCAAGGTGATCCCGGCCGCGGTCCTCGCCAAGCTGCCGGCGTCCGCGATCTACAACAAGGTGAAGTTCGCATCGATCGGCCAGCAGACTGCGGCGAAGAACCTGATCGCCCAGAAGTGGCCGACGCAGGTCGGCGGGTAGGCATCTCGACCGAAGCTGCACCGCAGGCGCTCCGGCCGGACCTCGTGTCCGGCCGGAGGCGCCTGCCGCTCGCATGGGTGGCGACGCTGCCCTTCTTCGCGTACGCGACCGCGTTCCTGTTCATCCCGGCGGCCTCCGTGATGATCGGCGCGTTCCAGGACAAGCACGACCACGCCACGGTCTCGAACATCCGGCTGCTCTTCCACCACCCGTACGTCGACGCGTACTGGGGAAGCATCCGCATCAGTCTCGTGACGGCCGCGCTCGGATGCATCGTCGGGTTGTTCGTCGCCTACGCGGCGGTCCGGGACGGGACGCCCAAATGGATCCGCTCGGTGCTGACAACGTTCTCCGGGGTCGCGGCGAACTTCGGCGGCATCCCGCTTGCGTTCGCCTTCATCGCGACGCTTGGGCCGCTCGGCGTCGTGACCATGTGGTTCCGCAACGCGGGCTACGACATCACGTACCAGACCCCGCACTTCCAGATCTCGTCCGAGCGCGGGATCGAGGTGGCCTACATGTACTTCCAGTTGCCGCTGATGATCCTCGTGATCGCTCCGGCGCTCGACGGGTTGAAACGCGAGTGGCGCGAGGCTGCCTCGAACCTCGGCGCGAGAGGCTGGCAGTTCTGGCGCCACGTCGGGATCCCGGTGCTCATGCCGTCGTTCCTGGGCGCGTTCATCCTGCTCTTCGGCAATGCGTTTGCCGCCTACGCGACCGCCTACAGCCTCGACAACGGCATCAACATCGTCCCGATCCTGATCGGCGACTACTACACCGGCAACGTGCTCGACAACCCGCATATCGCGCAGGCGCTCGCGTTCGGGATGTTCGCCGTGCTCGCCCTCATGATGGTCGCCTACATCCCGCTGCAGCGGCGCGCGGCGAGGTGGGCGAAGTGAAGCGTCCTCGGATGACGCTGAGCTCGGTCGTCTGGCTGCTGATCGCGGCGATCTACTTCTTCCTGCCGCTGTACGCGGTGCTCGACTTCTCGCTCAAGGAGAACAAGGCCGGCACCCCGTGCTGCACGCTGCACAACTACGGCTGGGTCGTGCACAACGGCGACTTCTGGCACACGATCAAGATCTCGTTCATGCTCGCCATCGAGACCGTCGTCATCAGCCTCGTGCTGTTCGTGCCGACCATCTACCTCGTGCACCTGAAGTTCCCGAAGCTGCGGCCCGTGCTGGCTTTCATGGCGCTCGTGCCGTTCGTCGTACCGCCGATCGTGATGGTCGTCGGCCTGCTGCGGACGTTCAAGTGGACGCCGAGCTGGTTCTACGGAACCCCCTGGGGCTTCCTCGCGACGGCGTACGTCATCCTCGCGTTCCCGTACATGTACTTCTCGCTCGACGCAGGCTTTCGCGCGATCGACGTGCACACGCTGACCGAGGCGTCGCAAAACCTCGGCGCGCGGTGGACGACGACGCTGTTCAGGGTGATCCTCCCGAACATTCGCGCCGCGGCGCTGGCCGCGTCGTTCCTGACGCTCGCGATCGTGATGGGCGAGTTCACGATCGCGAACCTCGCCGCGTTCCACACGTTCCCGATCTTCCTTCAGTACGTCAACGAGTCGCAGGGCTTCCCGGCCGGCGCCCTGACCTTGCTCTCGTTCCTGATCACCTGGACGGCGATGCTGTCGCTGCTCCTCGTCGGCCGTAAACGAGGCGCCCGCGGCGCCACGATCGCAGGAGCGAGATGACTTACCTCCAGCTCGAGAACCTCCACCGGCAGTTCGGCAGCTTCAAGGCGCTGAAGGGCATCGACATCTCCCTCGGAGAGGGCGAGTTCCTGTCGCTCCTCGGTCCGTCGGGATGCGGCAAGACGACGGCGTTGCGTCTCGTTGCCGGCTTCGACCGCCCGAACGCGGGCCGCATCGTCATCGAGGGCAAGGACCTCGCCGGCGTCCCGCCCCACAAGCGCGACATGGGGATGGTCTTCCAGGCGTACTCGCTGTTCCCCAACATGACGGCGCGGCAGAACGTCGACTTCGGGCTGAAGATCCGCGGCCGCGACAAGGCCGACCGCTCCAAGCGTGTGAGCGACTTGCTCGAGCTCGTCGGGCTCGGGCACGCGGGCGATCGCTACCCGCACCAGTTGTCGGGCGGGATGCAGCAGCGCGTCGCGCTGGCGCGCTCGCTCGCGATCGAGCCCCGTGTGCTCCTGCTCGACGAGCCGCTCTCGGCGCTCGATGCGAAGGTGCGTGTGCAGCTGCGCGAGGAGATCCGGCGCATTCAGCTCGAGCTCGGCATCACCACGCTGTACGTGACGCACGACCAGGAGGAGGCGCTCGCGATCTCCGATCACGTGGCGGTCATGTACGGCGGCGTGATCGAGCAGATGGGGACCCCCGCGGAGATGTACACCGCGCCGAAGACTCCGTTCGTCGCGGAGTTCATCGGGACGATGAACCGTCTCGAGGCCCACATCGTCGACGGCGCGTCCGGAGAGGTCGAGCATGCCGGGAAGCGGCTGCGGATCGACGCAGCGCGCGGCCGCTCGAACGGCGAGCGCGTGCTGATCCTGATTCGGCCCGAGACGCTGGACCTTCAGGCCGCCGGCGGCACGACTGCGAACGGCAACACGCTCACCGCCGAGGTCGTCACGCAGACCTTCCTCGGGCCGGTGACGCGGTTGAAGATGACGGGCGGCCTGATCGCCGACATGTCGACAGCGCGTGCGTCAGCGCTCCCGGTTGGTGCGAGTGTCGTCGCGCAGGTTCCGGTTGAAGGTGTGCAGTTGCTCACGCTGGCAGACGACGAAGAGCTGCCGGACATCGGCGAGGGGACGTAGTCCCCTTGGGTGTCTGACACCTTCAGGTGTCAGACACCGTTTCGGAGCGCTGCTAGAGCCTGTCTTGGATCGTCCGTGAAGACGCCGGTCACCCCGACGTCCCGCAGCTCGAGCATTCGCGCCGTGT
>DASXDB010000010.1:0-1693 GCA_036490895.1 Gaiellaceae bacterium | reverse complement strand
CGTCGTCGGAGCGGTCACCGTCGTCGGCGAGGACGGCGACGCCGCGCGCCGCCGCGCAGCGGAGGAGGTTCGCATGTACCTCGACGTGGTCGGGCAGCTGGACCCGACGCTCGAGCTGGCGCCCGGTCAGCCGGCGCCCATGGAGAAGTTCGTGCTCGCCGGCACGCCGGACGAGGTCGCGAGCCACGCGATCGCGCTGATTGACGCCGGGGCCTACCGGGTCGAGTTCGGCACGCCGCAGGGGCAGACGACGGAGGAGGGGGTAGCGCTTCTGTGCGACCGGGTGCTGCCCGCGGTGCGGAGAGGCGGCTGAGAGGCCCAAAGCGGGCGATACGATCGATCGCTCGTTGACGACCGCTCCCACAGCAATCTCAGAAGCTCCGGTCCCGCGTGCGCGCCGGTTCGCGCAAGGGCATGGGCTCCTGCGCTTCGTCGCGCGCCGGCTTGCCGCGCTCGTCCTTCTGCTGATCGGCATCACCGCGGTCACGTTCCTGCTCACGCAGCTCGTGCCCTCGAACGCGGTCGCGACGAACCTCGGTGAGCAAGCGGCGGGCGACCCTGCCGCGGTCGCGGCGTTCAAGCACCACTACGGCCTCGACAAGCCGCTGCCGCAGCGCTATCTGCTCTACCTCGACCATGTGCTGCACGGCGACCTCGGCCAGTCGTCGCTCACCCACGCGGCCGTCACCCACGACCTCGGCCAGTTCATCCCGGCGACGGGGGAGCTCGCCCTCTACTCGGTGCTCTTCGCGGCGATCGTCGGCGTCGGGTTCGGTGTCCTCGCGGGGTTGCGCCGCAACCGACCGACCGACCACATCCTGCGAGTCGGCTCGCTCGCGGGGATCTCGATGCCGACGTTCTGGATCGCGCTCGTCGCGCTCTACCTCGGCTTCTACAAGCTCAACTGGTTCCCCGGAGCGGGGCGCCTCGACCCGGGAGTCGACCCGCCACACAGCATCACGGGCCTCTACACGATCGACGCGCTCCTGCACGGCGACCTCGGGCTCTTCGGCCAGGCGTTCCACCACATCATGCTGCCGGCACTCGTGCTGGCGGCGTTCAACGTCAGCCTGCTGACGCGGTTCACACGGTCGGCGGTGCTGGAGGTGATCGGGAACGACTACGTCCGCTCGGCCCGGGCGAAGGGCATGCCGGGTCGGGTCGTCGTCACGCGCTACATCCTTCGAGGCGCACTGCCGTCGGTCATCACGGTCCTCGGGCTCGTCTTCGCGAACGTGCTCACCGGGGCGGTACTGGTCGAGAAGATCTTCTCGTGGCCGGGAATCGGCCAGTACGCCTACGAAGCAGCGGTGAACCTCGACGTGCCGGCGATCGCGGGCGTGAGCATGTTCGTGGCCGTCGTCTACGTGACGGTGAACTTCGTCGTCGACGTCCTCTATGCGGTGATCGACCCGAGGATCCGGCTCACGTGACGGGCGTCGTCGTCGAGCTGAAGGTGCGCCGCCGTCTCACGCTGCCGGCCGCCTGGCGGCAGCCGCTCGCCATCGCGGGCGCGGTGATCGCCGTCGCCTGGATCATCATCGCGATCTTCGCGCCGCTGATCGCACCGCACGACCCGCTCGCGCAGAACGCGGTGCCGGCGCAGAGCCCGTCGTGGTCGCACCTGTTCGGCACCGACGAGCTCGGCCGCGACGTCTTCAGCCGCGTCATCTACGGCTCGCGGGTGTCGCTG
>DASXDB010000009.1:0-2183 GCA_036490895.1 Gaiellaceae bacterium | reverse complement strand
GCCTTGTCCGTCCGCTCCCACGTGAAGTCGTGCTCCTCGCGGCCGAAGTGGCCGTACGCGGCGGTCTTCGAGTAGATGGGCCGCCTCAGGTCGAGGTCGCGCAGGATGGCGGCCGGGCGCAGGTCGAAGTGCTCGCGCACGAGCGACTCGATCGTCGCCACCGGGACGTTCTCCGTCCCGAACGTCTCGACGAGGATCGAGAACGGCTTCGCGACGCCGATCGCATACGCCACCTGAATCTGGCAGCGGTCGGCGAGGCCGGCGGCGACGACGTTCTTCGCCACGTAGCGCGCCGCGTAGGCGGCCGACCGGTCGACCTTCGTCGGGTCCTTGCCGGAGAACGCGCCACCGCCGTGCGGCGCGGCGCCTCCGTACGTGTCGACGATGATCTTGCGCCCGGTGAGCCCGGTGTCGCCCATCGGGCCGCCGATCACGAACTTGCCGGTCGGGTTCACGTAGACGAATCCGGGCTGGTCCCAGCGGCGGTCGTCGTACAGGTCGCGCGGCAGGATCGGCCGCAGCACGTGCTCGATCAGGTCGGGCTTGATCATCGTCTCCGCATCGAGCCCTTCGCGGTGCTGCGTGGAGATGAGGACGCGCTCGATCTCGACCGGCGTCTGCCGGCCGTCGGCGTCGACCTCGTAGCGCACGGACACCTGGGCCTTGCCGTCGGGACGCAGGTACGGGAGTACATCGGCCTTGCGAACCTCCGACAGCCGTCGCGCGATTCGGTGCGCCAGCATGATCGGCAGCGGCATCAGCTCGCGGGTCTCGTTCGACGCGTAGCCGAACATCATCCCCTGGTCGCCCGCGCCGATCCGGTCGAGCGGATCGTCGTCGCCCGGATCGTGCTGCAGCTCGTACGCGGTGTCGACGCCCTGCGCGATGTCGGGCGACTGCTCGTCGAGCGTGACGATCACGCCGCAGGTCTCCGCGTCGAACCCGTATTTCGCGCGCGTGTACCCGATCCCGCGCACCGTCTCGCGCGCGATCCTCGGGATGTCGATGTACTCCGAGGTGGTCAGCTCGCCGGCGACGACGATGAGGCCGGTCGTGATGAGCGTCTCGCAGGCGACGCGGCTCGCCGGGTCGTTCGCGAGAGCCGCGTCGAGGACGGCGTCTGAGATCTGGTCGGAGATCTTGTCCGGGTGACCCTCGGTCACCGACTCGGACGTGAACAGGAAGGTCCGCGCGGCCACTGGCGCCTCAGGGTACCGCAGGCCTACGACGTCTTGACGTACACAACGAACGACCCGACCGAGTTGTCGCTCGAGCCGAAGACCAACGCGGATCGCAGTGGGCGGAGATTGGTCTCGGCCGCAGGCGGCAAACTCTGGTTCGCGAGCTGCGCGAACCCCGAGAGCGCCGGCAGCGCGTCCTTGATGTCGACGAAGAGGAAGGTCTGCGCGCTGTCCGTCATGCCGGCGCCGTCCTTGGCCTCCTTGAAGACGGCGTCCCCGGTCAACCGCCCGATACTGCCGCCGAGCTCGGCCAGGGCGTTGCTGCTGTCGGTGACGACGAGCTGGCCGTCGTTCGCCCCGTAATAGAGGGAGACCGGGCCGAGGTCGAGCTTGTCGAGCGTGCCGCCGTCGACCTGCGTCGGGACGGCCTTAACGCCGCTGGCGAACCGGCCGAGCAGGCCTCCGATCGCCGTCGCCGCGCTCTGCGGCTGCGCCGGCCGGGCTGCGATCGTCACCTCGGGCAACGGGATGCCGGGGCGCACGTACGCGATCACCGGGCCGTTCAGCGCCGAGATGAGCGCCGGCAGGTCGACGCCGATCTGCTGTCCGATGACGGACAACTGCTCCTGCGTCGCCGCGGGCAGCGCCTTGGCCGCTCCGCCGCCGTTGAGGGCGAGCGCGATGATCGACCCGGCCGGGATCTTGCCCGCCAGCGGGTTGCTCTTCGACAACGCCTGTGTGCTCGCAGACTTGCTGTGCACCTCGAGCTTGAATGCCCCGTCCTTCGATGTCAGGGCGCCCGCGAACCACTTCGCGGTCGGCAGAGAGCCGAGCGTGGCGGACGGGAGGCTGCGCTTGGCCGCGCGGAGCACGGCGTCCTCTGCGGCCGGCGACGCGTAGAAGCGCGCGATCGCGTCGGACGGGAGCGACTTGATCGCCGCCTGATACGTCGCGTCGTCGGCAATGCTGCTGCCGGACCGGTTCTTGAACGCGTCGAGGGTC
>DASXDB010000008.1:0-3740 GCA_036490895.1 Gaiellaceae bacterium | reverse complement strand
GAGCCCCTCGTTGAACGCCTGGATCAGCCCGATCAGCACGGCACCGAGGACGGCTCCCGGCAGGTTGCCGATGCCGCCGAGCACGGCGGCGGTGAACGCGATCAGCCCGAGCTGGAAGCCCTGGTCGAAGCGCACGGTCGTGACGTAGAGCGCGTACAGGAGACCGGCCGCACCCGCGAGGCAGCCGGCGATCAGGAACGTGAACGAGATGGTGCGGTTCACGTTGATGCCCATGATGGCGGCGGCGTCCTTGTCCTGCGCCGTCGCCCGCATCGCCTTTCCCTGCCGCGTCTCCTGCACGAGCCACAAGAGCCCTAGGAGCACAGGCACCGTGATGATCACGACGATGAGCTTGTTCCAGGTGTAGGTGACGCCGCCCGCCGAGAAGACCGCCGAGTGCGGGAAGACGTCCGGTGCCGTGATGTAGTTCGGCCCCTTCCAGGCGAGGCCCACGTCCTCGATGATGAAGCTGACGCCGATGGCGGTGATCAGCGGTGCGAGGCGCGGCGCGCCGCGGAGCGGCCGGTAGGCCACGAACTCGATCGTCGCGTTGAGAACGCCGCACGCGAGCATCGAGAGCAGGAGCGTGGCGAACACGATCAGCACGGTCACCGATCCCTGGCCGTGGTGCAGGCCGAACAGGTGGGTAGCGAACGTGATCGTGAACATGCCGCCGAGCATGAACACGTCGCCGTGCGCGAAGTTGATCAGCTCGAGGATCCCGTAGACGAGCGTGTACCCGAGCGCGACGAGTGCGTAGACACAGCCGGTCGTGATCCCGATCAAGAACACCGAGATGAAGTCGCTCGGCGTCTTGGCGAAGTTGATCGCCAGCCAGACGAGCAGCGCGATGACGAAGAGCAGGCCGAGCCCGCCGATGAGACTCGGACGCTTGACACGCGTCGCGAGGGTCGGTGCTGAGACGTCGGCCGCCACGGTTCAGGCGACTTTACTGCGTTCGCGCGCGAAGTCCTATCCGGCGAGCGCGGTTACCATTGGGCGCACCGGCCGAAGTGGCGGAACTGGCAGACGCGATGGACTCAAAATCCATTGCCCTCCGGGGCGTGTGGGTTCGATTCCCACCTTCGGCATTGGATGTGGCAGGCCCAGCTCAGGCGCGTCGCGCGCGCGATTCGGGCCGCCCTCGGCCGCGATCGAGGCGGTCGCTGGAAGGTGCGCACCGATCCGGTTCGCGGGCGCCGGCGGGCGCTCGAGGAGGAGTCCGGCTACTGGGCGTACTGGCTCGCCGAACACGGCGGCAAGTGGGCCGACGACTTCGCGCGGCGCTTCGACGCCGATGCCGAGGTCGAGGATCCGGTGCTGCGCGAGGTCCTCGCGACCCTCGGTCCGGGCGCATCGGTTCTCGACGTGGGCGCGGGCCCGGCCTCGTCCGTCGGCGCCCGGTTCTCCGGGCAGCCGCTGAACCTGGTCGCGGTCGACCCGCTCGCCGACGCGTACGACCGGTCGCTCGCGCGCGAAGGGCTCGTTCCGCCCGTCCGCACGCAACGCGTCGCCGGCGAAGAGCTGACGGCGCGGCTCGGTTCGGAGCGGTTCGACGTCGCGTACGCGCGAAATGCGCTCGACCACGCCGTCGATCCAGCGGTGATCGTCGAGCAGATGGTGAGCGTCGTGCGCCCCGGCGGGACGGTCGTCCTGCGCCACGTCCAGAACGAGGGGGAGCGCAACGGCTACGAACAGCTGCACCAGTGGAACTTCGACGTCGTCGACGGCCGGCTCGTGGTCTGGCGGAGCGATCGCACCGTCGACCTGACCGAGCAGCTGCGGCCGCGCGCCGAGGTGACCTGCTGGCTCGAGCCGACGGAGCCGGTCCCGACGGTGCTCGCCCGAATCACGAGGGTCTAGGCGTTCAGCTCGGCGAGCCTGCGCGCGACCTTCGCGGCCGCGCGCGCGAGCTCGCCGGCCGCTTCTGCGTCGCCGACGACGGACGTCCGCAGCTGCACACGCACGTGGTCTGCAAGCCGTGCGACCTCGTCGGCATGGTCGGCGATCTCCTCGGGCACGGCGATGATCCGGGCGCGCGTCTCGTCCGACCGCGCCGCCATGAACGCGAGGTAGGCGGCCGCGTCCTCGTCCGCGAGCTCGGCGAGCCGCGACCACAACGCCTTGGCATGCACGACCGTCTCTTCGTCACCCGCGAATCGCGCGGCGAGCTCGACGAGCGCCGCCGCAAGCGCGCCCGTGAGCGCCGTCGCCGCACCGCTGGCGGGAGTCGGCGTGCGCTCCCCGAGCGCCGCCAGGAACTCACCGACCGGGCGTTCCGACAGGCTCAGCAACCCGCTCCCGCCGTCGGCGAAGCCGACGGCTCAGCTCCTTGATGAGCTCCGTCGAGCCTCCGCTCATGCTTGTAGTAAGGCGCGTGCTCGGGCGGCAGCGGCGTGTTGCCGCGGATCAGATCGGCGGCGCGCTCGGCGACCATCATCGTGGGCGCGTAGATGTTCCCGTTCGGGACGAACGGGAACACGCTCGCGTCGACGACGCGAAGCCCGTCGAGGCCGCGGACGCGCATGGTCGCGGGGTCGACGACCGGTCCCATCGGGCAGGTGCACGACGGGTGCAGGGCGGTCTCCGCGTCGCGGGCGACCCAGCCCAGGATCTCGTCGTCCGACTCGACGGACGGCCCCGGCGAGAGCTCGCCTCCGTCGAACGGCGCGAACGCAGGCGCGTCGAGGATCGCGCGCGCCGCGCGCACGCACTCGACCCATTCGCTCCGGTCCTGCTCGGTCGACAGGTAGTTGAAGCGGAGCGCCGGCTTGACCCGCGGATCGGCCGAGGTGATCCGCACCGAGCCGCGCGCGTCGGAGTACATCGGCCCGACGTGCAGCTGGTAGCCGTGGCCCTGCGGCGCAGTGCCGTCGTAGCGCACGGCGATCGGCAGGAAATGGAACATCACGTTGGGGTACGCCACCTCGTCGTTCGAGCGGATGAATCCGCCGGCCTCGAAGTGGTTCGACGCCCCCGGCCCCGTCTTCGCGAGCAGCCACTTCAGACCGACGACCGGCCGGTTGCGCCATTTGTAATAGGGCGCCATCGTCACCGGCTGCGTCGAGGCGCGCTGCACATAGACCTCGAGGTGGTCCTGGAGGTTCGCGCCGACGGCGGCCAGGTCGTGGACGACCGGCACGCCGAGCGGCTCGAGGTTCGCAGGGTCGCCGACGCCCGAGACCTGCAGGAGCTGCGGTGAGTTGATCGCGCCGCCGCAAAGGATCACCTCGCGGGCGTCGATCGTCTTCCCGCCGACCTGGACGCCGACGGCGCGCGTGCCGTCGAAGAGGATCCGCTCGACGAACGTCCGCGTGCGGACCTCCAGGTTCGGGCGTTTCATCGCCGGGTGCAGGTACGCGCGCGCCGCCGACCACCGGCGCCCGCGCGAGATGTTGCGGTCGAACTTCGCGAACCCCTCCTGGCGGTAGCCGTTGACGTCGGGCGTGAGCGCGTGGCCCGCCTGCTCCACGGCGGCGAAGAACGCGTCGAACAGCGGCCCTTCGGCCGGGCCGCGCTCGAGGATCAGCGGGCCGTCGCCCCCACGCCACTCGTCCACGCCGGCGACGCACGTCTCCATGCGCTTGAAGTACGGCAGGCAGTGCGCGTAGTCCCAGGCGGTGATCCCGCCTTCGTGAGCCCACCGCTCGTAGTCGAGCGCGTTCCCGCGCTGGAAGATCATCCCGTTGATCGAGCTCGAGCCGCCGAGCACCTTGCCGCGCGCGTGGTAGATGCGCCGG
>DASXDB010000007.1:0-9331 GCA_036490895.1 Gaiellaceae bacterium | reverse complement strand
GTCGCACGAGGACACCGGGATGTACGCCTACCACCTCGTCGACGAGGTGGCTGAGAAGTACCTCGACGTGATCGACGCCCTCGACGACGAGATCGACGAGCTCGAGGATCTCGTGGCCGAGTCCTCGCCGAGCGAGGTCGGGCGACGGATCCGCGGCCTCCGGCACGACATGCTGCACGTCCGCCGGACGCTCGCGCCGACGCGTGACGCCGTCCGGAAGATCGTCGACAACCGCATCGAGCTCGACCACGGCGAGCTGTTCCCACGCGAGGCCGAGATTGCGTTCGGGAGCGCCTTCGACAAGCTGCTGCGCGCCTCGGAAGGTCTCGATGCGGCCCGCGACTCGCTCGCCGGGATCCGCGACTACCTGCAGGGCAAGATCGCGAACGACCAGAACGAGGTGATGAAGCGCCTCACCGTGATCGCGTCGCTGTTGCTCGTGCCGACCTTCATCGTCGGCCTCTACGGCCAGAACTTCCACCACATCCCCGAGCTCGGCTGGGCGTGGGGCTACTGGTGGGCGTGGGCGTGGATCGTCGGCACCACGGTGGTGCAGCTGGTGTTCTTCCGGTGGAAGCGCTGGCTCTGACGGGTTAGAGCCGGTTCCGGCCCCGCGTGCCGAACTCGCGGTCGGAGCACGCCGGGCAGTAGAACGCGAGCGCGGGCGGCTCGTCGAGCTCGGGATCATCGATGCGGTACGCCCGCCAGCGAATCCAGAACGCACCGCTCGAGATCCCGCACTCGCGGCACTCGACGATGTTGAGTGCCCGCTCCCCCTGACGACTGTCGATCCCCATCCCGTACCTCATCTTCTCCATCGCGGAGGACGGCGCCCGATGCGTTCGGCTCATCTCGATCACACCTCGGTTGTGCCTCGAACGAGGGACGCTCCGGTCTCGTCGCCGCAGGCGCTCACGGGTAGTTGGTGATCGGGAACAGCCCGGGCGCAGACGTGCGGCCGCTTGGCCCGTCGCTGTAGCCGATGATCCCGACCTGGATGCGACCGATGCCGCCGCTGGGAACGCGGATCCTCGCCTGGAATCGACCGTCGTGGCAGTAGACGGCGCGGCGACCATCGTGACAACGCGCCACCGCTCGGGTCGCGCGCGTGCGGGCCGGGTTCACGATCCTGGCGAACAGCTCCGCGGCGCCGAACGGCGTCACCTTGCCGTGTTGGTCGTACGACCAGAGCTTCCAGCGCACGACGACCGTGCTGCCTGCGGGAGCGCTCCTCGGGATCGGGTCGATCAGCGTCGCTTGCACCCAGTTGCGGGCGACCGGCGGGTTCGTGATCCCGAGCAGGCTCCTCAGGCCGTGGCTGAGCGCGACGGCCGGGAGCACGGCGGCGGCGATCAGCGTCGCTGCCGCGACGACGTACGCCACCCGGCGCCTGGGCGAGCGTTTTCGAATCGCGCTCTGTGCGAGCACGTCGGCGATCACGACCAGTCCCGGGTCGGTGCGCACGAGATCGGTGAGTTCCGGGTCGGTCCAGACATCGATGGTCACGGTGTCACTCCCTTCTCACGAAGCCGTTCGCGAAGCACGGCGAGCCCGCGCGAGAATCGCGCCCGGCACGCTTCCTCTGTGGCGTCACGCGCGTCCGCGATCTCCCTGAAGCGGCGTCCCTCGAAGAGCTTCATGACGATCACCTGCCGCGTCTCCGGCTCGAGCTCCTCGAGTGACGCGACGAGCGCCTCCACGATCGAAGGCTCGTAGTCCGACTGAACGGACGTCGGGCCGAGTTGCGCCTCGAGCCTCTGTCGTGCCTGCCGGTCACGAAGCCGGTCGATCAACCGCCGACGAGCGACGGTATACAGCCACCCCAGCTGCGAATCCCCCTCGCGCAGCCGGTCACGGCGGAGCGCGTCGGCCGCGCCGAGGAACACGTCCTGGGTCAGGTCCTCGGCATCCTCGCGCGTGTCAACGCGCCGTCTGATGAAGCGGTAGACCGAGTCGTAGTCCGCTGCGCCCTCGCGCGCGTCCGTGTCCATGACTCCACTATCGAACAACCGTCACGAATGTGACACCGACCGGGCGATCCGGGAGCCCTCCCTGCTCTGGCTACGCTGCCGGCCGCGGTGCCGTACTACATCTGCCCACGCTGCAAAGAGCGCTCGGTCGACATCGACGCCCGCGAAGGGTTCTCGAAGGACGCACCCGCGTGCCGCCACTGCGGCTTCGGGTTCCTGTTCGAGCTGCTCGACGACTACTACCCGGCGCCGGACACCGGCTTCGTCGTCACCGACCAGGAGCGGCGGGTCCTCGCGATCGGCCGCGGCATCTTCGAGCTCACCGGGTTCGGCGAGCCCGACCTGATCGGACGCGACGTCGTCGACGCACTCCAGCTCTCCGACCCGAAGCCCGTCGAGCTCGCCCGCGAATGGGGCGTTCGGCGGCTCGGCGAGCAGCTCTCGATCACGACGCGGGCGGGAAACGAGAAGCGCGTTGTCGCAGATGTGTTCCCTGCGTACGACGACGACGGCGGCCTGCTCGTCGCGCTGACGCCTAAACGCGGCTAGACGGGCAGAGCGACTCCGCGAGCAGACACTCCTCGCACCGCGGCCTGCGCGCGTCGCAGATGCGCCGGCCGTGCCAGATCAGGAGGTGCGGGAACCGCGCCCAGTCGGCGCGCGGCACGAGCCCGACGAGGTCGCGCTCGATCTTCACCGGGTCTTCCTGCCTGGTGAACGCCAGGCGCTGCGAGATGCGGCGCACGTGGGTGTCGACGACGATCCCCTCTGCGTTGCCGCGCTCGGCCGAGACGACGTTCGCCGTCTTGCGCGCAACGCCCGGAAGCTTGAGCAGGTCGTCGAACTCGGTCGGCACCTCGCCGTCGTGCAGCTCGATGATGCGCTGCATCGTCCCGCGGAGCGACTTCGCTTTCTGGCGGTAGAAGCCGGTCGCGAAGATGTCGCGCTCGAGCTCCTCGACCGGCACTGCGAGGTAGTCCTCCGGGCGGCGATACTTGACGAACAGCTTCTCCGTGACGCGGTTCACGTTCACGTCCGTCGTCTGGGCGGAGAGCATCACCGACACGAGGAGCTCGAGCGGCCGTTCGAACCGCAGCGCGATCTTCGCGTCCGCGTGCTCGACGGCGAGCGCGTCGACGACCGGGCCGATCCGCTGCTTCTTGGGCGCGACCTTCTTGCGCCGCGCCTCCGCGACGTAGCTGCGAGCCATCTACACGGCCGCGACGATGCGCTCGGGCGGATTGCGCAGCTTCGGGCCGGCGCAGACGACGTCGAGCGCCGGGCAGCCGTTGCACGTGAACTCGTCCGGCGACGGCGTGAACTCCCCTGCGTCGATTCGGCGAATCGCTGCCGAGAGCTCCTCTTCGAGGTCGGGCAGCTGGTCTCGCTCGAACATCGTCGCGACGACCGCGTCGGCTCGCTCGAGGAAGTGGTAGACGACCTCGACCTCGTCGGCCCCCGCGCTGAAGCACGCCAGGGCGTAGACGAGCCGCTGGAGCCGATAGTCCTGCTCGACGATCTCGTCCGGCGTTCCCTCTGCGAGCGAGTTCGTCTTGTAGTCGACGACGACGGCCCGCGAACCGTCGCGCCAGAGCACGTCGAGGCGGCCGTGGAGCAGCACGCCGTCGTGCTCGAACGCGAACGGTCGCTCCGGGACGGCTCCGTCGAGCTGCGCGATCCTCGCCGCGAGCTCGGAGGTGCAGTACGCGTCGACGAACCCCTCGATGCGCTCGACCTCGTCATGGGTCACCTCGGGATACCAGTCGCGGACGATCGCGATGTCGGGACGCGCGGGCGCGGCCAGATCGACGAGCTCGAGCAGGCGGTGGGCTGCATCGCCGATCTCGGTGGCTCGCAATCCGCCCTCGCCGCCGGGCAGCGTTCCCCGCTCTTCGCGCAGGCCCGCGACCCGCTCGGCGTAGTAGCGGTACGAGCAGCGTTCGAACAGCGCCAGCGCGGAGTAGGACAGCCGCTTCACCTTGTGCAACGGCGCCGGCGGGAGCGGCCGCAGCTCCGGCAGGCGGTAACCCCGCGGCGTGGCCGCCGTCGGCAGCTCCGCGAACAACGCGAGCTGCCCCTCCCCGCTCTCGACCGTGGCGGCCGGCAGCTCGGGCTCGTAGCCGTGCACGCGCATGACGAACCGTGCATCGCCCCGTTCGAGCTCTCCGTCGACCGGCTCGTCGCCGACCTCGAGCCGCGCCAGCACCCAGCCGATCGGCGTATCGAGGTCGCGCGCCTTCTCCGGATCGATCGCGCCCGACACGATCAGCCGGTCGATCGCCCGCGTCATCGCCACGTAGTAAAGACGCAGCCGTTCGGCGCGCTCGTCCTCGCGCTCCGCGGCGCGGACCGCCTCGTAGTCGAGGACGGGTCGCTTCTTGCCCGACTTCGGATCGACGACGCGGAACCCGAACCGGCCGTCCGGACGCACGATGATCTCATCGGCCGACGGCGGCCCACCGGTGTCCCGTCCGGCGTCGGCGACGATCACGACCTTGAACTCGAGCCCTTTCGCCGCGTGGATCGTCAGCAGACGGATCGCGTCGGCGCCCTCCTCCTCCGACACCGCCTCGAGCTGCGATGCGCCGACCGCTTCCTGGTCGCGGATGAACTTCACGAAGCCCTCGACGTCCGGACCGCGCAACGACTCGTAGGAGCGGGCAAGCCGCATCAGCTTGCGCAGGTTGGCGTACCGCCGCTTCCCGTCCCATTGGGCGAGGACCGCGAGGTCGTAGTCGTGCGCGGAGACGATCTCCTCGCACAGACGCTCGAGGCTCGTGCGCGCCGACGCGGCCACGAGCCGCTCGTACCGCTGTTTGAACGCGCGCACGAGACGCTCGTCGTCATCGCAGAGCTGCTCGGGCAGCGAACGCTCGATCCCGGTGAAGAGCGGCCGCCTGCCGGCGTGACGGCGAACATGCACGAGCCCGTCGTTCGAGACACCCACGAACGGCGACGCGAGCACGGTCACGAGCGCCTCGTCGTCGTAGCGGTTGTGCAGCAGCCGCAGGTACGCCAGCAGGTCGACGACCTGCTGCTGGCCGAAGTACCCGCGGCCGGTCGCCCGGTACGTGGGAAGCCCCTCGGCACGGAGCGCAGCCTCGTAGCGCTCGGCATCGGTGCCGGCCGCGAAGAGCAGCACGATCTCGGCGGGCGTCGCAACACCGGCGTCGACGAGCTCGCGGACGCGCCCGGCGATCGCCTTGGCCTCGCCGTCGCGCCACGTGAGCGGCAGGTCCTTGAAGCTGCGCTTGTCCGTGACGTGAAGCTCGACCGGATGGCCGAACACCGGATCGGTGAACTCACCGGAGGCGGCAAGCGGCTGGTAGCCGTCGCCGAACTCCTCATGGAAGAGATGGTTGACGGCTGCGAGCACCTCCGGCCGCGAGCGGTAGTTGCGCGCCAGCGGGAGTCGCTGCGCAGCGGCGGCGCGACGCTCGCGGAACACCTCGACGTCGGCGTGCCGGAACCCGTAGATCGACTGGAACTCGTCGCCGACGAAGAACACGTCGCGCTCGAGCGGTCCGCCGCTCAACAGGTCGACCAGCTCGCACTGCAGCCGGTTCGTGTCCTGGAACTCGTCGACCATGAGCGCGCGGAACCGCAGCTGCTCCTGCTCGCGCACACGCTCGTCGTCGCGCAGTAGATCGCGCGCCAGCAGTTGCAGATCCTCGAAGTCGAGCGCGGACTCGCGCTGCTTCGCGCCCGCGTACTCGGCGGCGAAGAGATCGAGCAGCTCCTGCAGGAGATCCTTGTCGCGCAACGCGAGCTCGTCGAACGCGGACTGCTCGAGCCGCTTGCGCGCCGCTTCGTACGCCGCGGCGCGATCGCCCGACGCGCGCATGCCCGCGAGATCGAGCAGCCGCTCAGGGTTCGTGGTCGAGAGCGCGAGCGCCGCCTGCGCCGCTGCCGCCTGCTTGTCCGAGCAATCGCCGTCCGTGGCGAGCAGCCGCGCCTCCTCGTGCAGCTCGGCGAGGCGCTCGGCGACGTCGGCGTGCTCGCTGAGCTCGAGCGTGAGCGGGCGACCGGCCGAGCGGAGCGTCTCGTAGACGCCGGTCAGCTTGCGGCGAAGGCCTTGCGCCCCGTAGGTGGCGAGCAGCCGCAACCGCTCGGCGTCGCGAGTGGCACAGAACGACGCGAGCGCACGCTCAAATGCCTCGCCGCGAATGACCATGCCGTGCTCCTCGTCGAGCTCGCGAAACCGAGGGTCGATCCCGACTGCGAACGGATGCGTCCGCAACAGCCGCGAGCAGAAGCCGTGGATCGTCGAGATCCACGCCCCGTCCAGCCGGCGGGCGAGGTCCGGGCGGCCGCGAGCGTGCAGGGCGGCGCGGATGCGCGCGCGCAGCTCGCCTGCCGCCTTGCGGGTGTAGGTGATGACGAGAACGGACTCGACGTCGAGCCCTTCCTCGCAGACGGCCCGCACGAACCGCTCGACGAGAACGGTCGTCTTCCCCGTTCCGGCGCCGGCGGACACGAACACCTCGCCGCGCGCGTCGACGGCTGCGCGCTGCTCGGGGTTCATGCGCGCTCCACGCGGCACATCGTCCAGAGGTCGCACCAGGCGGGGCACGATCCGCCCTTCGGGTCGTGACGGACGTCGCCCGCACGGATGCGCTGCGCGTAGCCGAGCGCGCGCTCCCGTGCGGTCTCGACGAGGCCCCAGAACGCCTCCTCGTCGAGGTAGTCGTTGCGCTGGTAGCCCGGCAGGTCGTCGGCGGCGTCCGCGGACAGCAGCCCACGCGTCACGCGCGCGCCGGCGAGCGCGCGGTAGACGCCGCCGAGCGGCTCGATTCCGACGAGGTCGCGCAGCACGAGCATGTACAGGGGGATCTGGAGCTTCAGCTCCTCGTCGATCTGCTTTGCCGAGTGCGCGCTCCGCCCCGACTTGTAGTCCTGCACGATCCCTCGCGCGGAGAACGGGTCGACGTCGATGCGGTCGATCTTCCCGCTGAGATGGATACCGTCGCCGAGCGGCAGGCCGCGCTGGAGGTGCGGAGCGGAGCGGTCGGAGCCGAACCCGACCTCGAACTGGCGCGGCACGAGCTGCAGCGGCGAGACCGCTTCATCGCGCACGAACCCCTCGAGGTCGCGCCACAGGCTCTCCTCGAGCTCCGCCGCCTGGAGCTCGGTCAGCTCGAGACGGACCCCGCCGCGGAGCGCGTCGTCGAGGCAGCGCCGCAGGAACCCGACGGCCTGCTCCACGTTCTCGGGGACGACGCGGTCGGAGCCGAGCTCCTTCGGCAGGCCTGCATAGAACTTGTGCAGTGCGCTGTGGGCCACGGAGCCGCGCAGCATCGCGTCGGCCTCCGCGTCGATCGTTCGCGGCGAGATGACGCGTTCGAACAGCCATGCCGACGAACAGTCGGCGAAACGCTCGAGCTCGGTGACGCTGAACGTCGACCGCGCGCCGTACACCGCCCGCAGCGCTTCGCTGCGCAGCCTGGTCTCGCGGTTCAACGCACCCCGCGCGCGGGCGAGCCGCCGCTCCCAGCCGTTCGCATCGGCGAGCCCGATCGCCTGATCGGCGTCCGACGCCGCGAGCAGCGAGAGCGATCGCAGCCGCTCGCGCTCGGACGGCGCCTCCTCGAGCGCCCAGGTGAGCGCGGAGAGCGGCCGCCTCGTCGTCGCGTGGGCGACGTCGTCGCGGTCGAACACCGCCGCGGCCTCCTCCCAGAACGGGCTCGGCTCGCGCGGCGTTCCCTCGTCGGTCGCAGCCTCACGTACGAGGTAGAGACGGCGCACTGCGCGCGTGCACGCCGAGTAGAAGAGGTAGCGGTCGCGTGACACCTGATCGGGCCGCTCCAGCCTTGCGCCCAGCTCGCGCCGGCGGTCGTCGTCGAGGAACGGCGACGTCCGAGAGCGGCGCGGCAGCGAACCTTCCTCGAGGCCGAGCACGAACACGACCTCGAACCGCCTCGTCCGTGCACGCATCAGGTCGAGCACGGCGACACGGCCTGCTTCGCCGGAGGACGCCAGGCGCACCTCGCACCGCTCGAGCGCTGCGATCACCTCGTCTCGTGTCGCGTCGAGCCCGGCGAGCTCGCCGAGCAGTTGGAGCACCTGGCCGTACGCGCGCAGGTCGAGGCGCGACACCTCGCCCGCCGGCGGAGCATCCGTTCCGTACGCGGCGCGCAGCATCGCGCGGAACTGGGTGCGGACCGCCTCGACGGGGTCCTCGGCGCCGCGCAGCTCGGCGAGCGCCGGGACCGGAGCCTCCCGGAGCTTCTCCGCCTCTTCTTCGACACGTGCCGGCGTATGGATCGCCCGGCCGCGCAGCCGGCCCTCGACGTAGTCGACCGACGAGCGCCCGAGGCCGGAGTACGGGCTGCGCAGGAAGGCGAACAGCTCACGCCGGCCGGCGTCGCCCCACGCGTAGCGCAACAGCTCCAGCAATGCGTGCCCGATCGGTGTCGCCCCGAGCCGCACGCGCGACTCGACCGCGTACGGCACATCGAGGGCACCGAGCACGGTCTCGAGCGGGCCGCGCAACGCATCGACCGACGGCGCGATCAGCGCGATCTGCTCCGGACGCACGCCCGACCGGATCAGCTCGAGCAACTCGTCGCCGACGAGCTCGAGCGACCCGCGTGCGCCGGCGCCTTCCAGGAAACGCACGGCTGCATCGAGCCGCGGGGGCGGAGGCGGCGACTCGTCGAAGAGAGCGCGCTCGAGATGCGCGAGCGCGGGATGCTGGTACTCGCCCGACCGCGGTGGGAGCTCCCGGACGTTCCCCGACGCGAGCGCCGCCAGGTCGTCAGCCGTTCGGGCCAGTGACGCGAACGCGATCCGTCCCGGCTCGTACGGCAGCGACACCTCGACATCCGTGCGCCCCGCGAGCGCCTCGAGCAATTTCCACTCGGCGCCTGTCAGGTCCTCGAACCCGTACGCGAACACTGGCTCGCCGTGCCACGCAGCGAGGTCGGTCGCGAGCCGCTCGGCGGCTCGGCGGCGGAGCAGGTCGCGGTCGGAGCGCCCGAGCCGGTCGAGCTCGGCGCGATAGAGCGCGTAGAGCTGCGCGAGGTCGCCGTCGAGGTCATCGGGATCGAGCATTCCCTGCTCGAGCTCTCCGAGCGTCTGCAAGAGCGTGTCGGCGAACCCACTCGTCCGAGCGGAGCGCGCAAGGCCGTTCAGCGACGCCGACTGCAACAGGCGCCGCACGATCAGCGAGCGCTGCGCGTCGCTCAGCGGTCGCTCGCCGCCGCCGAGCCGGCGGAACCGGTCGTCGAACGTCCCGATCGAGCCGCTGAAGAGGCAGCCGCAGCGCGCGAGCAGGTCGCGCTCGACGCGGTCGACGTCCGACGCGTTCGGCACGATCAGTGTCGGTTCGTCGTCGAGGCGCGCCAGGTAGCGGTCGAGCA
>DASXDB010000006.1:0-6055 GCA_036490895.1 Gaiellaceae bacterium | reverse complement strand
TCCGCGAGCTGCACCGTCGCCGTCCGGGCGCTCAACTCCATGCGGGCTAGACTACGCACTCCCCGCGCGCCCGTAGCTCAGGGGATAGAGCGTTCGCCTCCGGAGCGAAAGGTCGCAGGTTCGATTCCTGCCGGGCGCACTGAGTCGCGAAGTCGCTGGAAATCACCGGTCCGCCTTCGGCCAGAATAGACAGTGGTCGAACCGCTCGACTTCAGCCACGATGAACCCGTGCCTCGCATCAGCACCTTCTATGGGATCGTGATCACGATGTACTACCGCGACCACGAGCCACCGCACTTCCACGCCGTCTACGGCGAGTATCAGGCGCAGATCGTGATCGCCACGCTCGAGCCACTGGTCGGCTCGTTTCCGGCGCGAGCGCTCAGGCTCGTCCGGGAGTGGGCCGAGCTGCACCGAGCGGAACTGCAGGCGAATTGGGAGAAAGCCCGTGCCCGTCAGCCGCTCGATACGATTGCGCCATTGCCATGAGCGCGCAGACGGTCCGGGTCCGATCAGTTGAACCGCTCGACGGCTTCGTCGTCCGGCTCTCCTTCAACGATGGCACGACGCGAGAGATCGATCTCGAAGGTGAGCTCTGGGGACCCGTGTTCGAGCCGCTTCGCGCTGATCGGGAACTCTTCCGCCAGGTGCGTGTCGACGAGGAACTCGGGACGATCGTGTGGCCGAACGGCGCGGACATGGACCCGGACGTCCTCCACGGCGATTTCGAGCCGGCCGAGCCAGCGGCTACAGCGCACGTCTCGCAGGCGAAGTCCTGAGCTTCAGTCTCGTTCCGGCCACCGTCGCGTGGTTCGGGTTATGACCGGCTGGGGGCATTTCCGTGTGGCCGGGAGCCGCGGGGCGGCCCCCGGCTGACCGTGCGATTCAGTCGTCGTGCGACGTCACGGCGTCCTTGACTTTGTCGCCGGCGTCGTCGACGCGCTTCTTGATGTTCCCGATCACCTGATCGGTCTGACCCTCGCGCTTCAGGTCTTCGTCCTTCGTCAGATCGCCGGCCGCTTCCTTGACACGGCCCTTGGCTTCATCGGTGCCCATCAGGACCCCCTGTTCGTTCGTCTTCGGAGATCCGTGCCCGGTTCGCGCGGTTCTTATGCGGCGATCGGTTCGCCCCGCGGGGCTCGCTCGAGGCTGCGAATCGCCGGGCTCGCTGCGACGACCATCGAGATGCAGGCGTTGAGCCCAGCCGCGATGTAGAGCGTCGTGGCCACGCCGAGCGCGTTGGCGAGCGGCCCGACGAGGGCGTATCCGAGTGGGTTCAGGGCGACCGATCCGAACCAGTCGAACGAGCTGAGCCTCGACATGAGGTGATCGGGGACGTGGAGCTGGAACGTGGTGAACCAGATGATGTCGCCGCAGGTCAGCCCCCACGACGCGAGCAGCCCGGCGGCACAGAGCAGCGGCACGGGCGCCGCCGCACCGAGCAGCGCGAGCAGCAGCGCGATCGGAACGCACAGCAGGGCTGCGGCGACGAGTGGGCGTCGCGGCCGTAGACGAAGCGCGCTGAAGCCACCGAAGATCGAGCCGATCCCTTGGAACGCGAGGATCAGACCCCACGCGCGTGCGCCACCCAGATGAGCCTTGGCGACGCTCGGGCCGAGCACGAGCAACGCCGGGAAAAGCGTCAGCTGGAAGAGGCCGAAGCTCGTGACCATCGTCCAGAGCCACGTGCGACGACTGAACTCGGTCCAGCCCTCGCGCAACTCGTGCAGCATCCGGCTTCGCATCGGTCGTTCGCCCGCCGGGATGCGCAGCCGGAGCTGAAGTGCCGCGACGACGAAGAACGTCGTGGCATCTGCGGCGAGCGCCCAGCCGGGTTTCGCCTCGACGACGATCACGGCGCCGAGTGCCGGCCCGATCACTCGCAGCATGGAGCGGCTGAGATCGAGCAGCGCGTTCGCTTCCTGGAGATGTGCGTGAGTGACTGCCTGCGCGATCAGCCCGGTCGTCGCCGGCCGCGTGAACGCCCCGGCGACGCCGAACACGATCTGCAGGATGGCGACGCGCCAGATCGTCGCGTGGTGGGTCAAGAAGAGGATCGCAGTTGTCGCCTGGGCCGAGCCGGTCGCGAGGTTGCCGAGCACGAGCAGCGCCTTGCGCGAGACGCGGTCGGCCCAGACGCCGCCGGCGAGCAGAAATACGACCATCGGGATCTCGCGCGCGAGAAACACGTACCCGAGGTCAGCCGGGCTGCCGATCTGCAACACCGCGAACGCAAGCGCGACCGCGGCCATGTTGTTGCCCAGCGCGTCAGTCGCGCCTGACGCAACAAGGAGTCGCACGTTGCGCTCACGGAGCGCGTTTCTCACGGCGGCGGCACGCATGACCGGAACGAGACTACGGCTCCGTCACCGGCGCCGCCGACGCAGAACTGTCCATCGGGGCGCCCGGGTAGCCTCTCGCGGCAATGGCCTTCCGCCCCGAGAGCACGCTCAACCCGAAGACGCTCAGGCGCGAGGCGATTCAGCTCGCGATCGTCGCCGGAGCATCGCTCGGGCTCTACTTCACCGGTGTGCGTGCGCTCCAGATCGTCGTCGGGGTCGTCGACATGTTCGCCTGCGTGATCACGGCGATCGCGGCGACGGTCGCGTGGCGTGTGGGCGGACGCGGAACGTCAGTCGGGCTCTACGCGGTCGCGGCGCCGGTCTTCGCGGCGCTTGCGCTGCTCAACTTCGCCTAACGGCGGCGCCGCCACTCGTCCTCGGTCACGAGCCGGCCCGCGCGACGCTCCGCGACCACGCACTCCATGTGTGCGTGCCGTCGCTTCGAGACGTCGCCCTCCGGGGCGACAAGGGCATGCTCGCTCGTCGCATGCAGCATCGTGTCGCAGAACGGGCACACGTAGCTGGCGGGCTTGAGGCTCTGTGCGGGGCGCAACGTCCACCAGCGCGGCTCCACGACACCGACGATACCCCGACGGCCGCGACCCGGGCGGGAAACCGAGGTAGAATGCCGAATATGTCCGTGACTCCCGTGCTCGAGGACCCGCTGAGTACCGATGCCGAGCCTGCCTCGCATCCGTCGTGCACGCACGAGGGACACGGTCGTGGCCGCAGCGGCTCCGCCTGCCCGGCCGGCTGAACTCGCTGCTGCAGGCCTGACCTGGATCCATCTCGACCGCCCGTCGCTCGATGCGGCGCAGGAGCTTGCGGACCGCTTCGGCTGGCACGCGCTCGACGTCGAGGACGTGATGTCGAAGCGCCAGCGCCCGAAGGTCGACGACTACGCCGACGAGGGCTACCTCTTCGGCGTTCTCCACTTCCCGGTCTACGACCGGACGATCCAGCGGCTCAACGCCGGTGAGCTCGATGTCTTCGTCGGGCCCGACTACCTGGTGACTCTTCCGACCGTCGAGCTCCTTCCCGTCACCCGACTCTTCGAGCATTGCCGAGACGACGAACGCTATCGCGACGAGCTCTTCTCGAAGGGCTCCGGCCGCCTCCTTTACGAAGTGCTCGACGACCTGTTCGACTACTGCTTCCCGATCCTCGACAAGATCGGGCACAAGCTCGACTCGCTCGAGGACGACGTCTTCGAAGGTCGCTCCGAAGAGGTCGTGCGCGACATCTCGAACGTCAAGCAGGAGATCATCAGCTACCGGAAGATCATCAAGCCGGAGCGCTCGACGCTGCGCCTGCTCGAGCGCCACGTCGAGCGGTTCTTGCCGGAGGAGCTCGAGCTCTACTTCGACGACATCGTCGACGGCGCGGAGCGCATCTGGGACATCCTCGACAATTACAAGGAAGTGGTCGAGGCGCTCGAGACGACGAACGAGCAGATCGTCTCGCATCGGCAGAACGAAGTGCTGCAGATCCTCACGCTCATCTCCTTCATCATGCTGCCGCTGTTCGTCATCACCGGGATCTTCGGCATGAACGTCCACTTCCCGGGTGAGTTCACGGCGACCGGCTTCTGGGTGATCGTCGGAGGGATGATCGTGTCGGTCGTCGGCATGGTCCTGTACTTCCGCTACAAGCGCTGGCTCTGACGTGGACGACGACCCAACGGCACGCAACCGTCGGGAATGGGCGGCCTGGTCTGCACACAACTACGCAAAGACCCATCAACCGCGGTCGGTGCTCCGGCTCGGGCTCGCTGTCTCACTCGCCGTCGTCGCGGTCGTGATCGCACTCATGTGGTTCGCCTCACATTGAGGGATCCGAAGATCACTCGAACGAGTGAGTTAGGACCTGCTCGGCGTCGGGCACCCTCGAACTGCACGGTCGGGTCGCGAGCGTAGGGACTCGCCTTCCTGGTCGTCGGACGAAGATCGCAGAGGGGGAGCCGTCGCCGCAGCGGCTTCCCCTTTGTCGTTCTGCGACTACTCTCGTGCGATGCCCGAACCCCTCTGGGCGCCGTGGCGCCTCGAGTACGTCCAGCACGCCGACGAGCTCGACCGGTGCATCTTCTGCGAGCCCGACGAGGAGCTGCTCATCCATCGCGGGCACGAGGCGCTCGTCATGCTGAACAAGTTCCCCTATTCCTCCGGCCACCTGCTCGTGGCGCCGCACCGTCACCTCGGTGACTTTGGGGCCTTGACGACGGCCGAAGCCGCGGAGGTGCATGCGCTTGCGGCTTCCGGGATCGAGGCGTTGCGCGCCGAGTACGCGCCGCACGGGTTCAACCTCGGCTGGAACATCGGCCGCGTTGCGGGCGCCGGGATCGAAGGACACGTTCACGAGCACGTCGTACCTCGCTGGAACGGCGACACCAGCTTCATGCCCGTGCTCGGCGACGTGAAGGTCCTCCCTGAGCACCTGCTGCGAACGGCCGAGAGGCTACGCCCCTACTTCGCGTGACGACGCTCGCGCCACGCCGACCCCGCCTCGCGATCGCCGGCGGGATCCTCGCCGCGCTGATGGCGACCCTCGCCGCTGTCGGCTCGCTGCGCAGTGTCGACCAGTACGCCGTCGACCACTTGATGCCCTGGCTCCAGGTGCGGCATCACCCCTTCGTCACGTTCGGCGCGCTGACCGTGCCGAGCATCGAGCCGCCCGCCGCGAACACTGCGCTCGAGCTCTGGACGTACCCCGCGGCAGTTCTCCCCTCTCTACTCATCGTGCTGGCCGCCGCGTCTCGGCTAGCCCGCGCCGACGCGATCAGATGGTGCGCACTGTGGTGCGCTGGGAACGCTGTCGAGCTGGCCGGCAAGCTCACCCTGCGCAAGCCCGACCTGTACCACCACACCTTTCATGTCGCAGCCTTCGACACCTCACTGCCGAGCGGGCACACCATTCGCGCGTTCGTCCTTGCCGGTGCAGTCGCGACGGCCTGGCGTTCGGGACGGCTCGCGCTCGTGTGGGCGGCGACGGTGCCGTTCGCACTTGTGGTGTCGGGTGCGCACGCCCCGTCGGACGTCGTCACCGGCCTCTTCGTCGCGCTGATGCTCGCCGCCTGGGCGCCGAACGTACGACGGGCGTAAAACGATCCGTCGCTCATCCGATCGGGCGATTGCCGCACGCGCGAACGACGTGCAAGGTCAGTTGGAACCGGCAACGGGCCGGGCTGCGGCAGATGACCATCGTCAGAACCAACAGCGGCGCTGCGACGCGGCTTCTCCTCGCCTATCTGAGCGCGGCGACCGACGTCGCCGTCGAGCCCCTCGGCCTGAACGAGGTGCGCGTCAGCCTGCTCGGCTCGTACCGCGAGGACGCCATGCGGCTTGCGCTCTACCTGCGGCTCCGCGCCTGGGAGGCCGGGCAGCGCGCAGACGGCATCGACGTCAAGCTCGAGCTGGACGCCGTCGAGCCGCCGCCGGCCGGCGCCTAGACCAGGAGGCGGAAGACGGCGTAGCCGAGCAGCCCGAGCCACGCGCCCTGGATCGCGACGAGCAGCGGCACGAGAACGGGGGCGTGGAATGAACGGCCGACCGCTGCAGGCGCTGCAACGGGCTCGGCCGGCACGACCGCAAGCTCGTGATCGAGCGGGCTTCCCGAGACCTTCGGGAGCGCAATGCTCTGAACAACCATACGACCTCTCCCCAGAATCGAACTCCGACGTCGGCTCTCCCGGCCGGCGCCTGCCCCCGATCGTGCGC
>DASXDB010000005.1:0-11732 GCA_036490895.1 Gaiellaceae bacterium | reverse complement strand
GTTCTCGATCGTGCGCGGATCACGGTAGTCGGCGCTCTTCCAGAGCGCCTCGAGAAGCATGCGCCGGCTGAAGACACGACCGGGACTCGCCGCGAGCGTGCGCAGGAGCTCGAACTCGACGTACGTCAGCGTCACCGGCTCGCCGCGCACCTCGACGGTGCGCCGCGACATGTCGATCGCAAGCCCGTCTGCCTCGATGCGCGGCTCCGCCTCGTCCGCCGGCACGTGCGGCTGGCGCGCGCGGCGCAACAACGCGCGGACGCGCGAGCGAAACTCGCGGATCGAGAACGGCTTCGTGATGTAGTCGTCGGCGCCGAGCTCGAGCCCGAGTACCTTGTCGAGCTCGTCGTCGCGCGCGGTCAGCATGATGATCGGCACCGTGCTCGTCGCCCGCAGCCGCTTGCAGACCTCGAGCCCGTCCAGCCGCGGCAGCATCAGGTCGAGCACGACCAGGTCGACCGAGTGCTCGGCGAACCGGCGGAGTGCTTCCTCGCCGTCGCCAGCCTGGACAACAACGTACCCGTCCTTCTCGAGGGGGAACGTCAGGACGGTGCGCACGGCGTCCTCGTCGTCGACCAGCAGAATCGTGGGGGAATGGTCGGGCATGGGCGATCCGGCGGTGCCAGGATAGCCCCGGAGATGGCGCGCACTGCCCGCCGCGCCCGCCGCGGATCGCTCGAACGCCCGGTGAACAGCCGCCTCTATCGCGGCTCGTTCGTCGTCGTCGCGCTCGCGGTCCTGCTCCTTGCATTCTCGATCGTGCGGCCGCAACCGCTGCCGCCGCCGCAACTGCCGCCGAACTTCGACGGCCCGACCGCGCGCGCGCTCGCGACGTACCTCGCGGGCCACTACCCCGATCGCTCGCCGGGCGGCGCGGGCTCGCTGGCCGCCGCCGGCTGGTTCCGCGATCAGATGCGGCAGTACGACCTGCCCGTCTCCTCGGACACGTGGACCGCGACGATCCCCGGCCGCGGCCGGACCCATCTGCAGAACCTGTGGGCGGTCGCGCGTGGATCGTCGCCGCAGGCGATCGTCGTGATGGCGCACCGCGACGACCCCGGAGACGGCACCGGCGCCGACGACAACGCGACCGGCACCGCCGCCCTCGTCGAGCTCGCACGCGGCTACGCGCTCTCGGCGACGCCGGGGTCGCGCGTCCGTACGGGCCACACGATCGTGTTCCTCTCGACCGACGCGGGCTCGTTCGGCGGGCTCGGCGCACTTCGCTTCGCCACACATCGCCCGTTCCCCGTCGTCGCGGCGATCGACCTCGACGCGATCGGCGGGCTCGGCGAGCCGCGCCTCGAGATCGCAGGCGACGCGCCGCGCTCGCCGGCTGCGAGCCTCGTCGCGACGGCTGCACGCAGGCTCCAGGAGCAGGCTGGTCGACCACCCGGCCGGCCGAGCCTGCTCGCGCAGCTGATCGACCTCGGCTTTCCCTTCACGCTCTACGGTCAGGGACCGTTCGTCGCGCGCGGCATCCCGGCCCTGACGTTGACGACGTCGGGTGCACGCCCGCCTGAGTCGTTCGTCGACCGCAGCAGCACGCTCTCGACGACGCGGATCGGCGAGATCGGACGCGCCGCCCAGCAGCTCGTCGGCTCGCTCGACCAGGGGCTCGAGCTGGCGCAGGGGACGACGACGTTCGTCTGGGCCGGCCAGCGGTTCGTGCGCGGCTGGTCGATCGAGGTCGTGCTCTTCACGCTGCTCGTCCCTTACCTCGTCGCGGTCGTCGATCTCTTCGCGCACTGCCGGCGACGGCGCATCCCGTTGCTCCCGGCCGTGCGCAGCCTGCGCAGCCGCGTCGCGGTGTGGCTGTTCGCGGGCGCCGCGTTCTACGTGCTGCGCGCCTTCGGCACGTGGCCGTCGGGCGAGCCACGTCCGCCGAGCCCGAGCTCGCGTGCGGCGGGTGATTGGCCGGTGCTCGCGCTGCTACTGCTCGCGGGGATCGCGTTCATCGGGTGGCTCTTCGCCCACCAACGGCTCGCACCGCGTCGTCGGATCGGCCCGGAGGAAGAGCTCGGCGGCGAGACGGCGGCGCTGATCGGGCTCGGCATCGTCTCGTTGCTCGTCCTGGCAACAAACCCGTACGCTCTCGTGTTCCTCGTCCCCGCGCTCCACGCGTGGCTGTGGCTGCCGCAAGCGCGCGCGACGCGGCGCCCCTTCGCGGTCGTGCTGCTCCTCGTCGGGCTCGCAGGTCCGGCATCGATCCTGCTCTCGCTGGGCGTCCGGTTCGGGCTCGGGTTCGATGCGCCGTGGTACCTGCTCGAACTGGTCTCGCTAGGGTATGTCCACGTGCCCGCTGTCGCGATCACGCTCGCCGGCGCAGCGTGTGCCGCACAACTCGTCGCCGTGACTGCACACCGCTACGCACCGTATCCCGAGCGTGACGAGCGCCCACACCTCGGGCCGTTCCGCAGCTTCGTCCGTGCGCTCGTGCTCACCGCACGGGCGCGACGCACGTAGTGCGGCTCGCGGGCCGCATCTTCGGACTGCTGCTGATCGTCGCCGGCGCGCTCACGCTCACGTGGGTCGTCGTCGTGTGGCAGTGGCAGGACCCGTTCACCGCGATCTACACGCACTTCCAGCAGAACCGCCTGTCGCACACCTATGAGCGCCGCGTGCAGGCCTACCACCCGACGCCGACGCGGGGGAAGGACCTCGCGGCGGTGCAGGTCGAGATCGCCGCCGAGGCGCGAGCGTATCGCCGCACGCTGCACACGGGCGACCCGGTCGGGCGGCTGCAGATCGGCCGCATCGGGCTCAAGATGGTGGTCGTCCAGGGAACGGATCACGAGACGCTCAAGAAAGGGCCCGGTCACTACGAGCCGAGCGCCGTCCCGGGCGAAGGTCACCTGATCTACGTCGCCGGCCATCGCACGACGTATCTCGCGCCGTTCGCGCGCATCAACGACATCAAGGTCGGGGACTACATCACCTTCTCGGTCCCGTACGCGACGTTCACGTATCGCGTGCAACGCCACTACATCGTCCCGTCCGACGAGCTCTCGGTGCTCGAGGACCACGGCAGCGAGATCCTCCGCCTCCAGGCGTGCCACCCGCGCTTCTTCGCCACGCACCGCTACATCGTCGACGCGATGCTCGCCTCCGTCACGCCGGCGGGCGGCGAGACCTACGTCGTCAAAGCGGCAGCCAGCTGACCGCGCTCCCGGCGGCGAGCTCGCCCTCGCCGCGCGGGACGAGCACGAGCGCATTCGCGAGCGCGGCGCGCGCGATCATGTGCGACTCCTGTCGGCGCAGCGGTCGGACGATCCCGGCGTCGCTCTCTGCGCGCACGAGCTCGTCGCGCGCGGCGTTCCGCGGCACCGCGGCCGCGAGCTGCCCGGGCAGGAACGCGGGGCGCGGATCGCGAGCCCCTTGCAGCGCGGCGAGCGCCGGCCGCACGAGCAGCTCGAAGCCGACGAACGAGGAGACGGGATTGCCCGGCAGCCCGAACACCAGCGCCGAGCCGCGCGTCGAGAACGCAACCGGCTTGCCCGGCTTCACCGCCACGCGCCAGAACACCTCCACGACGCCGAGCTCCGCGAGGAGCGCACGGACGAGATCGTGCTCCCCGACCGAGACGCCGCCGGAGGTGAGCAGGACGTCGGCTTCGAGGCCGCGCTCGAGCGCGGCACGCGTCGCAGCTGCGTCGTCGGCGACGACGCCGTGGACGTCTGCGACGGCGCCGGCGCGCTCCAGCTGCGCCGCCAGCATCACGGTGTTCGACTCGTAGATCTCACCCGGGCCGAGCGGGCGGCCGGGCCGGCGCAGCTCACTCCCGGTCGCGAGGACGGCGACACGCGGGCGACGTGCGCAGCGGACCGTCTCGAGACCGGTTGCGGCAAGCGCGCCGAGTTGCGCCGGGCCACACGTGCTCCCTGCGCCGACAACGGTATCGCCGCTCCCAATGTCGCCGCCGCGCGGACGGACGTTCTCGCCGGGAACGACCTGGTCGACGTGCACCGAGCCGCCCTCGCCCCGTGTCCGCTCGACCGGGACGACTGCGTCGGCGTCGTCGGGGACGACGGCGCCGGTCGAGATCGCGATCGCGTGGCCGGGCGCGAGCGGGCCGCCCGAGGGGTGGCCCGCCGCGGACCGGCCGGACACCACCAGCGGGCCGGGTGTGTCGGCCGCACGCACGGCGTACCCGTCCATCGCCGAGCTGCGGAACGGCGGCAGGTCGACGCGCGCGATCGCGTCGGCGGCCAGCACGCGTCCCGAGGCGTGTACGACCGCGACCTCTTCGTCCGGCAGCGGCCGAACGTGCTCGAGCACGAGCGCGAGCGCCTGGTCGATCGTCAGGAGGTCGGGCACGCCGACCACGATAATCCCGGCCGATGAGCGAGGAGCTGGTCGCCGGCCGGTACCGCCTGCTCGAGCCCCTCGGCCGCGGCGCGATGAGCGCCGTCTGGGAGGCCGAGGATCTCGAGCTCGCACGCCGCGTCGCGGTGAAGACGCTCGCGCCGAGCGCGGACCGGCAGCGCTTCGAGCGAGAGGCCCGGGCGGTCGCGGCGCTGTCACACCCGAACATCGTCGCGCTCTACGACTACGGTGAATCGGTAGGCCGCCCGTTCATGGTGCTCGAGTGCCTGCAAGGCGGCTCGCTCGAGGACCGGCTCGTGAACGGAGAGCCGCTGCCGGACGCCGAGACGCGCCGCGTCGCCGCCGACGTCGCCGCCGGTCTCGCGCATGCGCACGAGCGCGGTCTCGTGCACCGCGACCTGAAGCCCGCGAACATCCTGTTCGACGCGGAGGGCAGGGCGAAGATCGCCGACTTCGGGATCGCACGTATGCGCGGCACGGGGACGCTCACCGAGACCGGCACCGTGCTCGGAACCGCGTCGTACCTCTCGCCGGAGCAGGCGACCGGCGCGACGGCGGGGCCGGCCAGTGACGTCTACTCCTTC
Organism: Gaiellaceae bacterium; assembly: GCA_036490895.1. GTDB lineage: Bacteria > Actinomycetota > Thermoleophilia > Gaiellales > Gaiellaceae > PALSA-600. The sequence continues at coordinate 6,822 of DASXDB010000005.1, read as the reverse complement.
GGCGTCATCCTCTTCCGGCTCCTCACCGGCCGCCTCCCGTTCGCGGCGAAGAACGCGATGGAGCTCGTACGCATGCATCGCGACGATGCGCCGCCTGCCGTGGGCGCGCTCCGGACGGACGCGCCTTCCGACCTCGCCGCCCTCGCCGCGGCGTCACTCGCGAAGGACCCGGCCGCGAGACCGGCCGACGGCTCTGCGCTCGTGGCCGCGCTGCGCGGAGACGAGCTCGAGCTCGCGACGCAGATCATTCCGCCACCGCCTCGCCGTCGGCGGCTGCCGGTCGTCGCCGCGGTCGTCGCCGCGATCCTGCTGCTCGCAGGCGGGGCCTTGGCAATCGCACTGACGCGTCACGCAAGCGGCGGCCGGACCGAGACCGTGCCGACGCTCGACCTGCCGACGGTGAACCCGACCTCGACCCACACGACGACGTCCGCGCCGCTCACGACCACCGCGGCGCCGACGACCACCGCTCCGGCGACGACCACGCACACGACGACGCAGCCGACGACGACCACGCCGACGACGACGGCGCCGCCGCCGCCCACGACGACCACGACACCGACGACGACCACGGCCGCGGCGACGACCGAGACGGCGCCGACCACGACCGAGACGGCGCCGACCACGACCGACGTGACGACGACGGTCGCGACGACGACGGCGCCGTAATCAGTGCTGCGTCGGCGCGCGCGGGACGATCGGGGCGTAGGTCGTCGTCGGCGCCGCCGGCGTGGTCACCGGCGGCGTGTAGTACGAGCCCAGGTAGCCGTAGTTTCCGTGCGTGAGCCCCCGCCACACCGGATACTTGTCGGGCGCCGGGAAGTCGAGGACCTTGTGGTGGTAGAGCGCAGCCGCCATGTACTCGTGCCAGATCGGGACGGGGAACGTCGCACCGGCGACCGGCACGCCGTGCACGTTCGTCATCGGGATCTCGCCCTTCGGGTAGCCCATCCACACGACGGTGGTGAGCTGGCGGGTGTACCCGTCGAACCACGCGTCGGCGTGATCCTCGGTCGTTCCCGTCTTGCCCGCGTTCGGGTGGATGCCGTCGCCCGAGCCGGCGCCGGTGCCGTACTGCGCGTTCTGCTGCAGGATCTCGTTCACCTTCCACGCGACGCCCTGCGAGAGCGCGCGCTTCGACTGCGGCTTGCCCCAGCCGGATGCGGTGTCGACCTTGCCGCCCGGGAGGATCACCTTCGTGATCGCCATCGGCTTTGCATAGATGCCCATCGCGGGGAAGGTCGAATAGGCAGCCGCCATGTCCAGCGGTGAGACCGCGAGGCTGCCGAGGCCGATCGACGCCACCGGCGCGTCGGGCTGCATCGTGATGTCGAGCCGGTGCGCCATCTGCCAGACGTAGCGCGGCCCGACGTCGAGCGTCAGCTGCGCGTAGACGGTGTTGTCGGACTGCAGCGTCGCGCGCGTCACCGACTCGGGGCCGTTGTAGGTGTTGTCGTACGTGTGCACCTCCCATGGCTTGGTCGCGTTGCACCACGCACCGGTCGAGCACGTGAACGGCGCGGACGTGTAGTACGTCGCGTCCGGGTCCGCGCCTTGCTCGATCGCCGAGGCGAGGACGAGCGCCTTGAAGGTCGAGCCCGCCTGGCGCGTCGACTGCGCGGCGAGGTTGAACTGATTGCCCTTGGTGCGGACGACGGCCGTCATCGCCCGGATCGCGCCGGTGCCCGGCTCGACCGAGACCACGGCGGCCGCCGGATCCGTCTTGTAGGGCAGCACGTCGAGGATCGCCTTCTGCGCGAGGCGCTGGAGCCGCGGATCGATCGTCGTATAGACCTTGAGCCCACCCTCGCGCACGGTGGTCGCGCCGTACTGCCGCTCCAGCTGGTCGATCACGTACGAGAAGAAGTACGGCTGCTTGATCGTCGAGTAGACACGCCCAGGTCTCAGGTTCAGCGAGCGCGACCGAGCGGCGACGTCGTACTGATGCTGCGTGATCTGCTGATTGGCGAGCAGCGCGGACAGCACCTCGCTGCGCCGCGCGAGCGCTGCCCGCGGGTTGTGCAGCGGGTCGTAGTCGGACGGCGCCTGCGGCAGGCCGGCGAGCAGCGCGGACTGCAGAAGCGTCAGCTGGCTCGCGTGCCTGGAGAAGTAGGTCTGCGCAGCCGCCTCGACGCCGTACGCATGGTTGCCGTAGTACACGGTGTTGAGGTACTCGTCGAGGATCTTCGGCTTCGACCATTTCCGCGAGAGCTTGATCGCGAGGCACGCCTCCTTGAGCTTGCGGTTGAAGGTCTTCTCGCTGCCCGTGTAGAGGTTGCGCACGAGCTGCTGGGTGATCGTCGACCCACCCTGGACCGCACGGCCCGCGGTCACGTCCGCCCACGCGGCACGGGCGATGCCGACGTAGTCGACGGCGCCGTGCTGCCAGTAGCGGCGGTCCTCGATCGCGACGGTTGCCTTCGGCAACCACGCCGACATGTTCGCGATCGACACCGGCTCGCGGTTGCGCTCGGCCGGGATCGATCCCAGCAGCGAGCCGTCCCGTGCGTACACGAACGAGTTCGCGCCGATGTCCGTCGGCCGCAGCGCGTTCAGGTCGCAGCCGGCGGTCAGCGCGGCGCCTGCCCCGAACCCGAGCGTTGCGAGCGCGATCCCGAGCGCGATCAATACGGTCGCCGCGATCACGCCGGCGCGCCGGCGGCGGCGGACGCGGTCGGCACGCTTCCGCTTCCGCCCGCGGTGCGCGAGGATGAAGTCGAAGTCGTCGTGACGGCGGCGGCTCACGAGCCGATCGCCTCGAGCCGCGCCGCCAGCGCGAGCCGCAGGTCGCTCGCCTCACGATCGACGAGCCCGTCTGCCGAGACACGCCTCCGAACCATCACCGTTGCCTTGTCCCCCGCCAGTGCGGTCACGTACACCTCGTCCCCGTCCGCCGCGAGCGCGTTCACCGTCGCCTGAAGGTTTGCAGATGGGACGTCTGCGGTGACTTCCGCGAACGTCTCGGCGCTTCGAATCGTCGAGTTGCGGATCGTGTCGGACGCCAGCTTCTCGTTCGGCACGACCAGGCGGTCATTGTCCCAGGTGCGGATCCAGGTGTAGGTGAGCCCGATCTCCTCGACAACGCCGCGCGTGCCCTCGACCTCGACCTCGTCCCCCAGTCGAAGCGGCTGGCTCACCGCGATCAGCACACCCGCGACGACGTTGCCGATCGTGCGCTGGCTCGCGAAGCCGATCACGAGGCCGATCACGGCGGACGAGGCGAGCACCCCCCCGGCGACGGTTCGCACCTGCGGGATCACGAGCAGCGCCGAGAGGATTCCGACGAAGACGATCGCGGCCATCAGCGTGCGCCGCAGCACGCGGTAGCGCGTCGCGACGCCGGGGTCGAGCGACCGCTTCGAGATCCGCCAGTCGACGAGCTTCGCCACGGCGATCGTGACTGCGAGCACGCCGAGGGCGGTGACGAGGCGCTGCGAGAAAAGGGACATCAGCTCTTCATTCGTCCCAGTCGATCGGTTTCCGCCCGCGGTACCCGGCCTCGAGCGGATGCCAGTGCTCGACCGCCTGTTCGCCGACCTGCCAGCAGAGCTCGACCTCCTCGCCGTCGCGCAGCGCGGGGAAGTCGAGCAGGCCCGCGTCGAGGTCCTTCACGACGACGCCGAGCGCATCGAGGTCGCGGACGGCCGCGGCCGCTTCCTCCGCGAGCTCCTCCAGCTCGCCGCGCGCCGCCTTCAGGTCGGTCGCGGCATAGCCGACGCCGTTGCCGCCGATCGCGAGGATGCTCTCGCCCTGTGTCTCTGCGAGCTCGCGCATCCGCGCCCGCACGGCGACGAGGCGCGCGGCGACGGGGCGCACTTCGTCGAGCGCGCTGTTAGCCTCGCGTGGAGTGAACAGGCGTTTCGGCACGGCGCCGGCCCATGGTACGGCGGACACGAAGCGCCTCGCGCAGTGGCTCGCTCTCGTCGGCATCCTCGCGCTAGTCGGCTACGGGTCGCGGATCGGCGCGGGCAAGCCGGATCCGCAGGTGCTCTACCGCTGGTCGACCGCCGCAGGCGGGCTGATCCAGGACGCGGTCGTGCTCGCGATCGTCCTGGCGATCGCCCGGCGGGCGTGGCCGCTCGTCGCGCTGCGACTGCCGAAGTCGTTCTGGAAGGCGGTGCTCTTCGTGAGCGCCGCGGTCGTCGCGATCTACCTGTTCGAGGCGCTGTACGCCCAGCTCGTCGACCCGGGCAACGAGCAGGGCCTCACACCCGACCGGTGGGAGCCCGCCCACGCAGCCGCGTACATCGGCAACGCGATCGTCATCTGCACGTGGGTCCCCTTCGTCGAGGAGCTGACATATCGCGGGCTCGGGTACTCGCTGCTCGAGCGGTTCGGTCGCGGGTGGGCGATCTTCGGCGTCGGCATCCTCTTCGGCCTTGCGCACGGGCTCGTCCTGTCGCTGCCGGTGATCGTCGCCTTCGGCTGTGCGCTCGCGTGGGTGCGCGCGCGGACCGACAGCGTGCTGCCGGGCATGGTCGCGCACTCGCTCTTCAACGCGGTCGCTCTCATCGCCGCCGTCACCATCGGCAGCTAGCTTCAGGTCGTGCGCCGTCTCGTCCTCGTCGGAATCGCGGCGCTCGCGTTCGCACCGGCGGCGAACGCCGGCTGCGGCGTGACGACGACGGCGCTGACGGGCAGGGCGCCGCTCACCGTATCGCTGACGGCACAATGCGCGTCGACGGCGTACAGCTGGGACCTCGGCGACGGGACCACCGCAACCGGCCGTACGGTGCAGCACGCCTATGCGGCCGGCTCGTGGCGGCCGACCCTCACCTCCGACGCCGGCCCGGAGAAGATCGGACCGGTGACCTCGGTGTCGCTGACGCTGGCGATGCCGCGCCGGGTGCGGTATTCCGGGTACGTCGCGCTGCGGGCCACCGTTGTCCCGCGCATCCCGGTCACCTACCGCGGGCGGCGCTTCCAGCACGGTCTCCTGCGCGTCCGGGTGCTCGGCCCCGGCCCCTTCGTCGCGAACGCGTTCGGCGTCACCGCACGCGCGTCCACGGTCGTCGTACCGCAGCTCGCCGTCTCGACGCGCGGGGCCGCGATCGTCGGGTCTCCGGTGCATGTCGTCGCGACCCTCCACCCCGCAGTCGCAGGCAGCGTGGTCGCACCGGACATCGTCGACACGCGCACGGCGCACGTGGCGCGGATCCAGGTGCGAACACGGCCGGCGCCCGGATGGGCAGCGGTCTCCGAGAGCCTCGACGTGCCCGTCGTGCAGCCGCGCCTCGGACCGGGAAGCCGCGGCGCGAGCGTGCGTGTGCTCGAAGCCCGCCTCGCGGCACTGCACATCGCGGTGCGGCAAGACGGCGTGTTCGGCGAAGACGACACCGACGCGCTCCTCGCGTTCCAGAAGCTGGCCGGCCTGCCGCGCACGGGCGTCGCGGACGACGCGGTCTGGAAACGGCTGCTCGCCGCGCAGGCTCCCGCGGCTCGCTTCCCGGGCGACCACGTCGAAGTCGACAAGACGCGGCAGGTGCTGTTCGTCGTCCGCGGCGGGAAGGTGACGCTCGTCGTCCCGACGTCGACGGGTGCGACGGGGAACACGCCGGTCGGCGAGTGGCACGTCTACCGCAAGGTCGCGGGCTACGACTGGGTCCTCTACTACCCGAGCTACTTCCTCCGCGGCTTCGCCGTCCACGGCTATCCAGACGTCCCGGCGTACCCGGCGTCGCACGGCTGCGCACGCATCCCGCTATGGATCGCGCAGACGGTCTACGGCGAGATGCCCGACGGGTCTACGGTGTACGTCTATTGAGCGACGACGTCGTCAACAGCCTGCGCGACGAGATCACGGCGATCGACCGCGAGTTGGTCGCGCTCGTGAACCGGCGCATCGAGACGGTCGCGCGCCTGAAGCGTCACAAGGACGCACTCGGGATCGCGTTCGTCGATTCCGACCGCGAGGCGAACATGATCGCCGAGCGCGTGTCGGAGAACGAGGGGCCGCTGTCCGAAAGCGGCCTGCGCACGTTCTACGCCGGGCTGCTCGCGCTCGTCAAAGACGAGGTCTAGGGCTCTTCGTCTTCCTCGTCGTGCTCGACGAGCTCTTCGGCCTCGACGAAGTCCTCCGCCGAGACGCGGTCGAGGAAATCTTTGAACTGGTCGACGATCTCTTCCTCGTTGATGTCGTCACCCTCCATCTCGATCGCCGACTCCTCGATCACGTCGTCCGCGGCGAAGATCGGGACCTGCGCGCGAACGGCGACGGCGATCGCGTCGGAGGAGCGCGAGTCGATCTCGAGCTCGTTGCCGTTCTGCGTCACCGTGATCGATGCGTGAAATGTGTTTTCGCGCAGCTCGGTGACGGTGACGCGCACGATCTCGACGTCGAGCTCGCCGAGGATGTTGACGAGCAAGTCGTGCGTGAGCGGCCGCGGAGCCGACGCTCCCTGCAGCTTCATCAGGATCGCCGCCGCCTCGGGATGACCGATCCAGATGGGCAGGTAGCGGTTGCCGTCCGCCGTCTTCAGGAGCACGATCGGCTGCTTGCCGACGAGGTCGAACGAGACTCCGTAGATCGTCATCTCGACCATCGCTTCCTAGAGTACCCAGGAGGTTGGAGCCAAACGCGGCCGCTATCATGCGGCGCGCGCGGGCGATTAGCTCAGTTGGTTAGAGCGCCGCTCTGATAAGGCGGAGGTCCCTGGTTCGAATCCAGGATCGCCCACTCCCTCGAACGTATTCTCCGCGCGTGGGAGCCACCTTCTCGATCGTCATCCCGGCCTACCAGGCTGCCCCGACGATCGGCGCCGCCGTCCGCTCCGCGCTCGAACAGACGTACCGCGCACACGAGATCATCGTCGTCGACGACGG
>DASXDB010000004.1:0-4682 GCA_036490895.1 Gaiellaceae bacterium | reverse complement strand
GATGCGCGCATCGACGATCTGGCGTTGCTCGTCGAGCTCCTCACCGAAGGTTGGCGCTCGCTCAACGCTCGCCTCGACCGCATCGAGACCGCGCTCGAGCAGCCGCACAACGTCGTGCCGCTCCGCGGCAACGTCGCCTAGGTCGCCGGCAGCACCAATTCGAAGCGCGACCCGCGCCCGACCTCGGACTCGAGCCCGAGCGACCCGCCGAGCATCGCCGACAGTTCTTTCGCGATCGCCAGTCCGAGGCCGGTCCCGCCGCCGGTCTGCGACACGAACGGCCGGAACAGCCGCTCGCGCATCTCCGGCGCGATGCCAGGCCCGTTGTCCTCGATCGCGACGTGCACCGTTCCGTTGCGTTGCGCGAGCTCGAGCGAGATGCGGCCGCCGTCCGGCGTCGCATGGAACGCGTTCGAGAGAAGGTTGCCGACGACCTGCAGCACACGGTCGCCATCGGAGGTGATGACGGGCCGGGCGCGCACGTCCTGGCGGTAGTCGATCGACCGCCGCCGCGCTTCTTCACGGAATCGCTCGTACGCCTGGTCGACGAGCTGCACCATGTCGACTTCCTCGGAGGTGACCGTGAAGCGGTGCGTGTCGAGCTTGGCGAGGTCAAGGATGTCTCCGACGAGCCGATCGAGTCGCTGCGCCTCGAGCTCCACCGTTTCGAGCGACGCCGTCCGCTCTGCCGGATCCGCGACGACACCCTCGCGCAGCGCCGAGACATGACCGCGGATCGCGGTCAGCGGCGTGCGGAGCTCGTGCGAGACCGACATCAGGAAGTTGCGCTCCATCTCCTCGACCTCTGCGAGCCGCAACGCCATCTCGCCGAAGCGCTCGCTGAGATGACCGAGCTCGCCCGGCGCGTGACGCGGGATTTTGACGTCGTACTCGCCGCGCGCGACCGCGTCGGCTGCGTCGGAGAGCTGCAGCACCGGCCGAACGATCCGATGTGAGAGGTAGCCGGCGAGGAGGCCGGCGACGAGGAGGCCGAGCACACCGGCGAGCGCCAGCCGCTCGATCAGGTCGTAGACCCGCGCGCTGACGTCGGTCTTCCTCGTCGCCACGACGATCGCGCCGATCGCGTCCGTACTGGTCTGGCCCGTGACGATCGGGTTCGCGACGGCGTAGTAGCGCTGCCGCGTCCCCGGCATCGTGAACTCGAATGTGCCGGACTTGCCCGAGATCCAGTCGAAGCTCGTCTTCAGCGGGAACGGCTCGAGGCCCGGGATCGGCTGCTGGTCCTGGCCCGGGAACAGGCGGTGCGGGCCCATGAAGAAGATCTTGTCGCCCCCGGTCACGAGCACGAGGGAGGTGGCGGTGACCTTCGCGGGAGCGCGCTTGTCCTTCGACGTCTTGCTGTTCTTGAATGCGTAGCTCTCGTTCACCGACTTCGCGTAGAGCTTCGCGATCCCGTTCGCCTCACGGCTCAGCTTGGCGAGCGCTTGATCGTGCGAGAAGTCGCGGAACAGGCGAACCGCGATGAGCGTGGTGACGAGGCCCGCGAGGATGATCCCCGCGAGAAAGACGAGCGGCAGCCGAACTCGCAGCGAGCCGAATCTCATCAGTGACCTAACTCTTTGGCGGTTCTCGCTTCGCGTCCTTCGCCGGTGAGACCTTGTAGCCGACGCCCCAGACGGTGACGATCGGCGACGCGTCACCAAGCTTCCGCCGCAACTGGCGGACGTGGACGTCGACGGTGCGGGTGTCTCCCGCGAAGGTGTAGCCCCACACACGCTCGAGCAGCTGGTCGCGCGTCAGCACGAGCCCCCGATGATCGAGGAGCTCCCAGAGCAGGTCGAACTCCTTCGGCGCAAGCTGAATCTCCTCTTCGCGGACGCGCACCTCGCGGCGACCGGCGTCGACATGGAGATCCCCGTGCTCGATCGTCTCGCTCTCGAGGTCGCGGCGGTCGGGAGTCGTGCGGCGGAGGATCGACTTCACGCGCGCAACGAGCTCGCGCGGGTTGAACGGCTTGGTCAGGTAGTCGTCTGCGCCGACTTCGAGGCCGATGATCTTGTCGACGTCCTCGTCACGCGCGGTGAGCATCAGGATCGGCACGTCGCTCGTCTGCCGGATGCGCTTCGTCACCTCGATGCCGTCGATGTCGGGCAGCATCAGGTCGAGCACGAGCAGCCCGGGCATCTCCTGCGCCACCTGGTTCAGCGCATCGGTGCCGGTCGCCGCCGTCCGGACGGCGTAGCCCGCGTTCTTGAGGTACAGCGCGACGAACGAGGCGATCGAGCTCTCGTCCTCGACGACGAGGATGCTCGGAGTCGGAGCGTTCACTAGGGCGCCGGGGGCGGCGGAGTGGGTGTTCCGAACGGCACCGCCTTGGTGACGAACAGCGGCGCCGAGATCCAGTCGCCCGAGTCGACCGCGTAGTATCCCGCGTCGATCGCGTTCTCGCTCGCATTGAGAAGAGCAACCCCCGCACCGATTGCGGTCAGGTCGATGCCGGAGCCCTTGAAGATCAGCCGGTACTTGCCGCCGGTGACGCGGAAGTGGATGTTGGTCCCCGTGTACGTCGTCTGTGCAGGCGTGCCGTCGATGTCCGAGGCGGGCGAGAACACCCTGCTGTCCCAACCGGTGACGAGGATCTTCCCGTCACCGATGACTGGGTCCTGAACGGTGAGCCTGCCGCTGTCCATCTGTCCCCACAGCAATCCGCGCGCCGGTTGAAGCGGCTTCCCGATCGTCACCTTGCCGTAGACGGCCTTCAATTCGAGCACGCCGTCGCCGCTCGAGCTCGGGCCGGCGAGGGCTGCCGGAACGGCTGCGAGCGCGCATACGAGGATGACCAAGAGCTGCCGCATGGCACGCACAGTGTTTCCTGCTGAATTATGCCGTGATTCAGCGAAAGGTAAGGAGTTTTTGATCGCGATCGTGAAAGACCTGTCGGAACGCCTCAGGCTACGCCTCCCGCTGCCGTCTGCGGCGGTGTTCCTCGTCGTCGCCGCCGCGGTCTCCGACGCGGTGCCGGCCCTCGCTCCCTCGGCGCACGCAGTCGAATGGATCGGGACGATCGCGCTCGTCGTGATCCTGTTCGACGGGGGCGCGTCGATCGGGTTGCGCCGGTTTCGCCCCGTCGCCCTACCCGTCGCCGCCCTCGGGACCGTGGGCACGTTCGCGACCGCCGGGCTGGTCGCGCTGTTCGCGCACTGGGCCTTCGGCCTCGACTGGATCATGTGCGGCCTCCTCGGCGCGGCGATCGCGCCGACCGATCCGGCGATCATGTTCTCCGTGCTCGGCGGCCGCCCCGTCGGCGGAGCGGTCAAGTCGATGCTCGAGGCCGAGTCGGGCGCGAACGACCCGGTCGGGATCGCACTGATGCTCGGGATGATCCAGCTCGCGACCAAGCCGCACTCGACCTTCTGGGTCGTGGTCGAGACGTTCCTCCTGCAGATGAGTGTCGGGCTCGCGTTCGGGATCGCCGGCGGGCTCGCGGAGCGGCAGCTGTTGCAGAAGCTGACACTCCCGTCCTCGAGCCTGCACCTCGTTCGAACGCTGGCGCTCGCGGGCCTCGTCTACGGCGCCGCGGCGCTCGCGCACGGCTCCGGCTTCCTCGCCGTGTTCGTGGCCGGGCTCGTGGTCGGCGACCTCCAGGTGCCGTTCAAGCCCGAGATCGAGCGGCTGCAGGCCGGCCTGGCGACGCTCGCCGAGATCGTGGTGTTCGTGGCGCTCGGGCTGACGATCTCACTCGGCAATGTCAGCGGCACCCACTGGGCCGAGGGGCTCGCGCTCGCCGCGTTCACGGCGCTCGTCGCGCGGCCGCTCGCACTCGGCCCGCTGCTCGCGTCCACCTCCCTACGGCGCGGCGAGGCCGCGTTCGTCATGTGGGGAGGCCTGAAGGGCGCTGTGCCGATCCTGCTCGCGGCCTTCGCGGTCGCACGGCACGTGCCCGATGCGCACCGCCTGTACGACCTCGTGTTCGTCGTCGTGCTCGCGTCGGTCGTCGTGCAGGGAAGCTCGCTGTCGTGGGCCGCGCGACGCCTCGGCGTCACGCCACCCGCTTGACGGTCTGCGTCAGACCGCCGACGCGAACGATCTCGAACCCTTCGACCACACGCACCGCGCCGGCTGCGCGCACGTCGGGCTCGCAGACCGCGCAGACGGTGCGGTCGCGGCGCCCCCAGCGCCACACGCGGTAGCGCTCCCCCGCGAGCAGCGTCCTGCGGCAGGCATGGCACATCGCCATCGCCGCCACGCTAGGCGCCGCGGCGGACGGCGCCGAGCTTTCGAACCTCTGTCACGGCGGGCGATCCTGACGATGTCCCGATCACCCACGCTCCGAAGTGGTGTCAGACACCTTCTGGTGTCTGACACCCTGTGACGCCGCGCATCGAGCGCGGCGTCACAGCCGTTCGACCACGGCCGCGATCGCCATGCCGAACCCGACGCACATCGACGCGACGCCGTAGCGTGCGCCGCGCCGCTCGAGCTCGGGGAGGAGCGTGGCGGTGATCCGCGCGCCGGTCGCACCGAGTGGATGCCCGAGCGAGATGCCGCCGCCGTTCGGGTTGACATCGCCCATGCGCTCGGCGAGGCCGAGGTCGGCGGCGGTCTGGAGGACGACGACCGCGAACGCCTCGTTGACCTCGATCACACCCATGTCGTCGAGCGTCAGGCCGGCGCGGTCGAGCGCCTTCTGAATCGCCTCGGGATTGCCGTGCAGCATCCGG
>DASXDB010000003.1:0-3144 GCA_036490895.1 Gaiellaceae bacterium | reverse complement strand
GCGCGAGCTCCTGACCTTCGAGGAGATCGCGCGCGTCGCGCGGGTGTTCGTCGACGGCGGCGTTCGCAAGATCCGCATCACCGGCGGCGAGCCGCTCGTCCGCCGCGACCTCGAACGGCTGATCGAGCAGCTCGCGACGCTGGGCGTCGACCTGACGTTGACGACCAACGGCTCGCTGCTTCCGCAGAAGGCGCAGGCGCTCGCCGACGCCGGCCTGACGCGCGTCACTGTCAGCCTCGATGCGCTCGACGACGCGACGTTCCGTGCGCTGAACGACGTTGACTTCCCGGTCGACCGCGTGCTCGACGGGATCGAGGCCGCGCACGCAGCGGGGCTGCCGGTGAAGGTGAACGCGGTCGTGAAGCGCGGCGCGAACGAGAATCAGATCGTGCCGATGGCAGCGCTCTTCCGCGAGCGGGGTCACACGCTGCGCTTCATCGAGTACATGGACGTCGGACACACGAACGGCTGGCGCCTCGACGACGTCGTGCCGGCGGTGGAGATCGTCGCCGCCGTCGACCGCGCGTTCGGGCTCGAACCGGTCGACGCCGCGTACCGCGGCGAGGTGGCCAAGCGCTACCGGTACCGCGACGGCGCGGGCGAGATCGGCGTCATCTCGTCGGTCACGCAGCCGTTCTGCGGCGACTGCACCCGCGCCCGGCTGTCGGCCGAAGGCCGCTTGTACACGTGCCTGTTCGCCGTCCGGGGCAGCGACCTCCGGGCCGTGATCAGGAGCGGCGCGACCGATGAGGAGCTGGCCGAGACCATCCGGGACCAGTGGCGCGCCCGCAAAGACCGCTATTCCGAGCTCCGCTCCCGGGAGACCGCTGACCTGGAGCGGATCGAGATGTCCTACATCGGCGGCTAGAATTCGGTTGTGGGAGCAATGGTCGCAGCAGTCGGGCGGCGTCACTTGCCGCGTGGTTGGTCGGATCTCGGCCGCCAGCTACTGATCTGGTTCGGGTTCGCGATCCTCTACCAGCTGGCGCGCGGCGTCGCCGATCGCAACTCGGCGAAGGCGTTCGCCAACGGCTATCACGTCGTCCGGATCGAGACGCGCGTCGCGCACCGCCTGTACGAGCTGACGTTCCAGAACTTCGTCGACCAGCGGCACCTGCTCGAGACGGTCGTGTCGTGGACCTACTGGAACTCCGAGTTCACGGTCGTCGGTCTCGCGGTGCTCTGGGTGTACCTGCGCCGCCACGATGCCTTCCTCGGCTTTCGCAACTCGGTCTTGCTCGCGAACCTGATCGGTCTCCTCGGCTACGTCTTCGTCCCGACCGCTCCGCCGCGCCTGCTCGGCATCGGCTTCGCCGACCAGCACCGTGACGGCTTGGTCTCACTCGCCGCGAACCCGTACGCGGCGATGCCGAGCCTCCACGCAGCCGACGCCCTGATCGTCGGCGTCGTCCTCGTCTCGGTCTGCCGGAACTGGTGGTCGAAGGCGCTCTGGGCCGCGTGGCCGGTCTGGGTCTGGTTCGCCGTCATGGCCACGGGCAATCACTTCTGGCTCGACTGCGTGGCCGGGATCTTCGTGGCGATCCTCTCGATGACGGTCGTCTACAACCGGCGCATCCGCAGCGCGTTTGCCGCTCGTCGGTCGTAACCGACCGCCTGTCGACCCGCAGCCGGCACGCCGCAAAACCGGTGGTACGGTCACGCACGTGACCAGGGCCGAGGCGATCAAGCACGGCTATACGACGGGCGCCCGGGGGCTGGCGTCCCGTTCCGTGACGGGCTTGACCCGCACGCGGATCACGCCGAATGCGCTCACCGCCACCGGCGTGAGCCTCTGCGCCGCCGCCGCGGGGCTCGTCCTGTTCGAGGGACGCAACGAGCTCCTGTTCTACTGGCTCGCGGCCGTCGTGTTCGTCCTGGGGTCGCTCCTCGACATCCTCGACGGCGCGCTCGCGCGTGCGGGCGGCAAGGCAACGCCGTTCGGCGCCTTCATCGACTCGACCACCGACCGCGTCAGCGAGGGCTTCATGCTGACCGCGATCGCCTGGGTTCTCGCGCGGACGCACCATCCCGCGTTCGTCGCCGTCGCGATGGCGGCGGTGGCGGGCTCGTTCCTCGTTTCGTACACGCGCGCACGCGCCGAGGCTCTCGGCCTACGCGGCGACGTCGGCATCGGCTCCCGGGCCGAGCGGGTGGTCGTCATCACCGCAGGTCTCCTCCTCGCGCCGTGGGGCGTGCTCCCGTGGTCGCTCGTTCTCCTCGCGTGCACCGCGTGGGTCACGGTCGGCCAGCGCGTCCTCCACGTGCGCAAGCAACTTCTTTCGAACGGAGGCAATCCACAGTGAGTGACCGCCAGCAGGACAAGGTGCGCGTCGCGATCATCGGCGTCGGCAACTGCGCGAACTCGTTCATGCAGGGCCTGACGTATTACAAGGACGCAAACGCCGACGACTTCGTGCCGGGCCTGATGCACGTCGACCTCGGCGGCTACCACATCCGCGACGTCGAAGTCGTGGCCGCGTTCGACGTCGTCAAAGGCAAAGTCGGCGTGGATCTCGCGGAGGCGATCTGGGCGCACCCGAACGACACGATCAAGTTCGCAGAGGTCGAGAAGACCGGCGTGACCGTGTCGCGCGGCATGACGCTGGACGGCATCGGCAAGTACCTCTCGCAGGTCGTCGAGAAGGCCGACGGCCCGACCGATGACGTCGTGGGCATCCTCCGCGACCGGCAGGTCGACGTCGTCGTCAACTACCTGCCCGTCGGGTCGGAAGACGCCACGAAGTGGTACGCCGAGCAGATCATGGCCGCAGGCTGCGCCATGGTGAACTGCATGCCGGTCTTCATCGCACGCGAGGACTACTGGAACAAGCGGTTCCGCGACGCGGGCGTGCCGATCATCGGCGACGACATCAAGTCGCAGGTCGGCGCGACGATCACGCACCGCGTGCTGACGTCGCTCTTCCGCGAGCGCGGGGTGCATCTCGACAAGACGATGCAGCTGAACGTCGGCGGCAACTCGGACTTCCTCAACATGCTCGAGCGCGAGCGCCTCGAGTCGAAGAAGATCTCGAAGACCAACGCCGTCACCTCGATGCTCGACTACGACCTCGGCGACAAGAACGTGCACGTCGGGCCGTCCGACTACGTTCCGTGGCTGACCGACCGCAAGTGGGCGTACATCCG
>DASXDB010000002.1:0-7896 GCA_036490895.1 Gaiellaceae bacterium | reverse complement strand
GCGCGGCCGCCGCTGAACGACGCGTACTTCCGCCGGATGTCGGCGATCGAGTTCGCGGTCAAGTTCGACGACGGCGTGGGGGCGGGCTTGCGCGAGGCGGACATCGTGCTCGTCGGTGTGTCGCGGACGTCCAAGACGCCGCTCTCGATCTACCTCGGGTACCTCGGCTATAAGGCCGCGAACGTCCCGCTCGTGAAGGGGATCGAGCCGCCGAAGGAGCTGTTCACGATCGACCGGTCGAAGGTCGTCGGCCTGACCATCGACGCGCAACGTCTCTCGGAGATCCGCGGGGAGCGGATCCGCTGGATGCGCGGCGACCGGAAGTACGCCGACCTGGACGAGATCTACGACGAGCTCGAGTACGCCCAGCGCATCCACCGGCGGCTCGCCTGCCCGGTGATCGAGGTGAGCGAGCTCTCGATCGAGGAGATCTCGCACCGGATCATCCGGGTCGTCACCGAGCGGCGCGAGGCGACGGTATGAAGCCGAAGCCGCCCGTACCGAAATGGCGCTGGGGCGTGTGGTACGCCGCGCTCGGCGCTGCGCTCGTCCTCTTTTACGGCCTCTTCACGCCGTTCTGGTTCGGTCTGCGCGCGCTCGCGTGGATGGCTGAGTTCCGCGCGCGACGCCGGTAGGCTGCCGCTCCACATGTACGTCTACGACTTCGACGCGGACGCACCGGGCGGCCGCGAGCTGCTCGGCGGCAAGGGGATCGGGCTCGCCGAGATGACGCGGATGGGCGTGTCGGTTCCGGCCGGCTTCACGATCACGACGGACGCCTGCCGCGCCTTCATGGCGGCCCGTGAGCTGCCGGCCGGGCTCGCGGAGGAAGTCGACGAGCACGTGCGCCGGCTCGAGGAGGTGACCGGCAAGCGATTCGGCTCGAGCGACGACCCGCTGCTCGTCTCGGTGCGGTCCGGCGCCGCGATCTCGATGCCCGGGATGATGGACACGATCCTCAACCTGGGCCTGAACGACGAGGCGGCCGCCGGGCTTGCCGCCCGCACCGGCAACCCGCGCTTCGCATACGACTCGTACCGGCGGTTGATCCAGATGTTCGGCGAGGTCGTCGACGGGATCGATCCGCACCGCTTCGAGTCGGCGCTCGCGAATCTCAAGAGCGATCGCGGCGTGAAGCAGGACACCGACTTGACGGCCGAGGATCTCGAGGAGCTCGTCGGCACGTTCAAGGAGATCTACCGCGAGCAGACCGGCGGCGAGTTCGCCGGCGATGCGCGGGAACAGCTGCTGCACGCGGTGCGCGCGGTGTTCGAATCGTGGAACACGCCGCGCGCACAGGTGTATCGCCGCGCGAACGACATCCCCGACGATCTCGGCACCGCCGTGAACGTCGTCCAGATGGTGTTCGGCAACAAGGGCGACCGCTCCGGAACAGGGGTTGCATTCACGCGCGACCCCTCGACGGGCGCATCCGGAGTCTTCGGCGAGTTCCTCGCGAACGCGCAGGGCGAAGACGTCGTTGCCGGCATCCGAACGCCGCAGCCGCTCGACGCGATGCGCGACGCGATGCCGGAGGCGTTCGAGGAGTTCGTCGAGAACGTGCGTCGCCTCGAGGAGCACTACCGTGACATGCAGGACATCGAGTTCACCGTCGAGGACGGGAAGCTCTATCTCCTCCAGACGCGTGCGGCGAAGCGCACGGCCGCTGCCGCGCTGAAAGCAGCTGTCGCGATGGTCGACGAGGCGTTGATCAGCCGTGAGGAAGCGGTGGCGCGTATCGATCCCGCGCAGCTCGACCAGCTCCTCCATCCGATGATCGATTCGGGAGCCGAGCTCGACGTTGCCGCGACCGGCCTCAACGCGTCGCCGGGCGCGGCGAGCGGTGGGATCGTCTTCGACGCCGACTCCGCCGTCGAGCGCGCGAAGAACGGCCCGGTGATCCTCGTGCGGTGGGAGACGACCCCGGACGACATCCACGGCATGATCGCCGCGCAGGGCATCCTCACCGTTCACGGCGGCATGACCTCGCACGCCGCGGTCGTCGCGCGGGGGATGGGAAAGCCGTGCGTCGCCGGCTGCGAGGACCTCGTCATCGACGGCAAGATCGCGACGATCGCCGGCCACAAGCTCGGCGAGGGCGACGTGATCACGATCGACGGAGGCTCCGGTCGCGTCTACCTCGGCGAGGTGCCGCTCGTCCCGCCGAGCCTCAACGAGGACTTCGAGACGATCCTCCGCTGGGCCGACGACCTGCGCCGCCTGGAGGTGCGTGCGAACGCCGACAACCCGGAAGACGCGGCGCGGGCGCGCGAGTTCGGCGCGCAGGGGATCGGCCTCTGCCGGACCGAGCACATGTTCTTCGGCGAGCGGTTGCCCGTCGTGCAGGAGATGATCCTCGCCGACACGGAGACGGGCCGGCGCGCCGCGCTCGACCGCTTGCTGCCGTTCCAGCAGTCGGATTTCGAGGGGATCTTCGAGGCGATGGCCGGTCTGCCCGTCACGATCCGCCTCCTAGATCCACCGCTGCACGAGTTCCTGCCGTCGGAGGATCAGGCGACCGACGACAAGATGCGCAGGCGGATTCGTGCGCTGCACGAGGCGAACCCGATGCTCGGCACGCGCGGCTGCCGGCTCGGCCTGCAGTTCCCGGAGATCTACGAGATGCAGATCCGGGCGATCGCCCGTGCCGCGCAGGCGGTGCAGGAGCGGACCCGGGAGGCGCCGCTCGTCGAGGTGATGCATCCGCTCGTGGGGTTCCGCGAGGAGCTTGCCCGGCTGCGGATCCTGACCGAGGACGTGTGGGCCGAGGAGGCGCCCGACGCCGACCGCTTGATCGGGACGATGATCGAGGTGCCGCGCGCCGCGTTGCGTGCAGATGAGATCGCAGAGGTTGCGGACTTCTTCTCGTTCGGGACGAACGACCTCACTCAGACCACGCTCGCGTTCTCGCGCGACGACGCGGAGGGGAAGTTCCTCACGCACTACCTGCAGGAGCGGATCCTCGAGCGCAACCCGTTCGAGTCGATCGAC
Organism: Gaiellaceae bacterium; assembly: GCA_036490895.1. Taxonomy (GTDB): domain Bacteria; phylum Actinomycetota; class Thermoleophilia; order Gaiellales; family Gaiellaceae; genus PALSA-600. Next base: position 4,905 of record DASXDB010000002.1, on the reverse strand, counting down.
GTCGGCGGGGTCGGCGACCTGATGCGCATCGCGGTCGAGCGTGGGCGAGGCGCGAAGCCCGCGATGAAACTCGGGATCTGCGGCGAGCACGGCGGCGACCCGAGATCGATCGCGTTCTGCCACGTGCTCGGGCTCGACTACGTGAGCTGCTCGCCCTTCCGCGTCCCGCTTGCGCGTCTCGCCGCGGCGCAGGCCGCGCTCGCGGAGTCGGGCGCCGGCTCGTACGTCGCCGCCGGCGGCTGAAGGCCGGCGGCCGCCGTCGCGGAGGGTTCAGCTTGCGAACGGCGGCCGCCTATCTGCCCTCAGGCAGATTTCGGAACGCGTGCCACTGTGCGATGCGTGTGCCGGCGAACGAGGACGCCGGCGGCGACCAGGGCGGCGAGCATCGCAGCGAGCGCGACACCGATCGCTGCGTACTTCTTGACGTCGACACCCCGGCGCGGCGCCTTGTACTCCCCGAGCGTGTAGCGCCGGTTGAGCGCGCGACTGCGCATTTCGAGCGCCTCGAGCCATGCCGGCTTGGCGTTCGTGGCCGCCGATGCAGGGACGGCGAAGCGGCCGAGGTGGTACGTCTCATTGAGTGCGGTGCTCCGCACCTCGAGCGCGTGGCGCCACTGGGGGGTGGTTCCCGCGTGGGCGCCTGTGGCGCCGACGGCCGAGATCACGAGCGCCAGAGCGATCGTGCGGCGTCCGGTGCGAGTCGATGCCGTGCTCATCGTCGTCTCTCCTTCGGTCGGTCGGCCGGGAGTCCGGCCGCTCGCAGAAGGTCGGTGGCGGCGATAAACGACGCATAAACGAAACGCAAAGCGACCGTGGTTTCCCGCGTCGGCCCGTGCTAGAAGGACGTGTGGAGTTCCGGCTGCTCGGGCCGCTCGAAGTCTCTTCCGGTCACCGCGTGGTCGTTCTCGGCTCGCCGCAGCAGCGGGCGTTGCTCACACTGCTGCTGATCAGGCGAAACGAGATCGTCCCGTTCGACGCGATCGTCGCCGCACTGTGGCCGGGCGAGCCGCCGCGAACGGCGGCACAGATCGTCCGTGTCTACGTCTCGCAGCTGCGGAAGGCGCTGGGCGACGACACGGAGCGGCGTCACATCGTCACACACTCGAACGGCTACGCGCTGCAAACCAGCGCGGAGCAGGTGGACGTCGACCGCTTCGAGTCACTCTGCGCGGAGGCGCGCAGGCACCTGGCCGACGGAGACCCGAAGCCGGCCCACCGGCTGCTCGACGAGGCCCTCCTGCTGTGGCGCGGCGATCCGCTTCCGGAGTTCGCGTACGACAACTTCGCTGCAGCCGAGATCCGGAGGTTGACGGAGGAGCGGGTGGGCGCCCTCGAAGATCGCTTCGATGCGGCGCTCGCGTCGGGTCACGCCGCCGATCTCGTCGCGGACCTCGAGCGGTTGGCCCGCGAGAATCCGCTCCGGGAGCGGTTGTCCGCGCAACTCATGCTCGCCCTCTATCGGTCGGATCGCCAGGCCGACGCTCTCGCGACCTACCAGGAGGTGCGCCGACGGCTCGTCGACGAACTCGGCCTCGAGCCGGGCGAGACGCTGCGTTCGCTCCACACACGCATGCTGCAACGCGATCCGGAGCTCGCACGGGCGCATGCATGGCCACTCGCATCGCGACAGAGCGACGCCCCGCAGCGCGGCTCGCGACTCGCTCTGGCCGCCGCCTCGCTGGCGTTGCTCGCCGTCGTGGCTGCCGTCGCGGCCGTCGCATTCGCGACCTCACGGGGAGGCTCCCCGACGTCGCAGCAGCACCCGCTGCGCGTCTCGCTCGTGAACCTCGGCGACCCGCCGGCCGCCGGTACCCCGGACACCGTCGTGTCGTTACCGATTCTCGGCCTCGGCGCGGCAGCCCGTGATCTCGGCGTCAAGACAAGCGTCCTGTGGCAAGGACGCTTCGAGCGAGCGGCCAAGTCGTCGGACCTCGTCTTCCTCGGCGTGACGCCGTTTCAAGAGGTCTACGAAGCGTTCGCCCGACTCGCGCGGCGATACCCGCAGAAGCGATTCGTCGTGCCGGAGACGATCACACCCGACTCGCCGTTCGTCGGCCTGCGGAACGTCACGGGCATCTCGTTCGACGATCGCGAGCTCGGCTACCTCGCCGGATACCTCGCGGCGCTGATGGTTCGTCCGCACCAGACGATCTCGGCAGTCGGCGGCCTACCGGTCCTGTCGGTGCGCGACCTGATCGCCGGCTACAGGGAAGGAGCGGCACACGCGCGGCCGTCGGTTCGTGTGACCGTCGGTTACTCGGGAAGCTTCGTCGACCAGCACCGCTGCGAGCGTGTCGCCAATCGCCAGATCGATCACGGAGCGAAGGTCGTGTTCGACGTTGCCGGCGACTGCGGTTTCGGGGCGATGCAGGCTGCACAGATCCGCGGTGTGTGGGGTCTCGGGGTGGACAGCGACCTCTCCTATCTTGGTCCGCAGATTCTGGCGTCCGCGGTCAAGCGCATGGACCGGGCGACCGAGGCAGTCGTCGCGTACGCCGTCCAGGGCAAGCTGCCTCGCGACGGGAACGTGAAGCTCAACCTGGCGAACGACGCGATCGGGCTCGTGGGCATCAGCAGTCGGGTGCCCGAGCCCTTGCGGCGGAAGCTCGAGCAGGTCGCAGCGGCGCTCCGCGCTCGGGACGCGCGGCGGCGCTAGTAGCGGTCGACGATCTCGTCGAACGGCTTGCGGCTGAGATCCGGCACGACCGCGTCGTCCGCCGGATAGCCGACCGGAATGAGGATGAACGGCCGCTCGTTCTCCGGCCGCCCGAGCAGCTCGCGCAGGAAGCCCATCGGCGACGGTGTGTGCGTCAGCGCGCAGAGGCCGCTCACCTGGAGCGCCGCGAGGAGGAAGCCGACGGCGATGCCGACGGACTCGCGCACGTAGTAGTGCTTGATCTTCGTGCCGTTCGGCCCGGGTCGCCACGGCCGCTCGAAGACGACGATCACGTACGGCGCATCGGTGATGTGCGTCTTCACCCAGTCGGTCCCGATCGGCTCGATCGCCTCTTTCCACTCGTGCGTCGCGCGGCGCTCGTAGAAGTCGCGCTCTTCCTTCTCGGCGGCCTCGCGCAGCTTCGTCTTCAGCTCGGCATCGCTCACGAGCGCGAACGTCCACGGCTGCTGGTGCGCGCCGGACGGCGCCGTTCCGGCGACCGTGAGCGCGTTGTCGATCAGCTCGCGCGGAACAGGCTCAGGCGAGAAGAGCCGGACGGAGCGCCGCGCCTCCATGGTCTCCGTGAAGGCGCGCGAACGCGCCAGCGCCTCGGCGGGATCGAGTCGGTCGTGGTCGAGTGGGACAGGCGAGTATTGCGGGCTCACTGGTAGTTGCGGACCTTCGCGTACGCGATCACGACGCTCGCCGCGATCACGCCGGCGGTCACGAGCACACTGCGCGAGGCCGACGTGCCGACCTGGAGCAGGGCATACATCAACACAACGCCGCCGACGAGGCCGCCGACATGGCCGCCGAGGGAGATCCCGGGGACGAGCAGCGTGAAGACGAGGTTCAGCACGATCAGGCCGGCGATCTGTCCGCCCGAATGGAGCACGCCGCGCCGCTCGAGGACGAACAGGCCGCCGAGGATGCCGAAGATCGCACCCGACGCGCCGACGGTGATGCTGTTGGGGCTCACGACGAGCGCCCCGGCGGAGCCGGCGATTCCCGAGCCCAGGTACAGCAGCAGGAACCGCCAGCGGCCGATCACCTGCTCGAGGATCGAGCCCGCGAAGTAGAGCGAGTACATGTTGATCGCCAGGTGGAACGGCCCGTAATGCAGGAACGCAGCCGTCAGGAGCCGCCACCATTCGCCGTGCGCAACGCCTGCAGCGCTGCCGTTCGAGTAGAAGGCGGACGAGAACAGCGCGCCGTGCTCGTAGATCCAGTTTCCGGTGCCGTTGGTCGCGCCTCCGGCGGCGAGCTCGGCGAGGTAGACCGCGACATTGATCCCGATCAGCGCCAGCGCCGCGCCGTTCGCTCGGCGCGAGCCGAGGCCCGTCATCGTCCGGGTCGCCGTCGTCGTCACCTTCCTGACCCCCTGCGGCTTTCCCGAGTGGTCTGGGCAGCGCAGCCCGACCGGGGCGGGGGTCATGCACTCGTAACAGATCGGGCGTCCGCACTCCGAGCACGAGAGCCCGGTCTCGCGATCCGGATGGCGGTAGCACGTACGGGGCGCGTCCACGTGGCTAGCGTATCGGCGTGCGCGTAGACGTCGCGTTCACGCCTGCGGAGAAGGTCTCCGCGCATATCGGCATCGTGGTCGACGTCATCCGGGCGACGTCGTCCATCGCGCAGGCTCTCGCCTCGGGCTACGAACGCGTTCTCTGCTGCGCCGAGATTGACGAAGCGCGCGCGTTGCGCGAAGAGCTCGGCGACGAGGCCGTCGTCGGCGGCGAACGGAACGCGATCGTGGTCGACGGGTTCGACGTCGGCGCCTCGCCGCGGGAGTTCGCCGGCCCTCCGAAGGCGCGCGCGCTCATCCTCACGACGACGAACGGCACTCGCGCGATCCTCACCGCGGCGTCGGTGTGCGACGTCGTCCTGCTCGGCTCGTTGCTGAATCTCTCGGCGGTCGCGGCAGCGGCACGGCGGGAGAGCGGCGATGTCGCCATCGTCTGCTCCGGGTTCAAGGGGACATTCGCGCTCGACGACGCGTACTGCGCCGGTCGGATCGTCGATGCGATCGGCGGCGAGCGGTCGGATGCCGCCATCGCGGCGGCGACGTTGGCGGCTGCCTGGCCCGACCCGCTGGCGGGCCTGAACGCGCGCACCTACGGGCCGCCGGGGCTCGAGGACGACATCCGCCACTGCGCCCAGGTGGACCACGTCTCGGTCGTCCCGCGCTTCACGCGCATGAAGGGGACCGCAGCGGAGATACGGGGCGACCGTGACTGAGCGCGTGCTAG
>DASXDB010000001.1:0-5768 GCA_036490895.1 Gaiellaceae bacterium | reverse complement strand
GGCCGGTAGACGTAGCGGCAGTTGAGCGTGACGCCGAGGTCCTCCGGCAGGCCGGCGTTGTTCGCGTTGATGATCGCGCCGCACGCCATGAACGGCAGGAATGCCTCGGGGCTCTCCTTGATGCGGATGCCGCCGTCGGCGAGCTCGAGCGCCTCCGCGGGCACGCCACCGAACACCGCGCCTGCCAGCTTGAAGATCTCGTCGCGCAGCATCTCCGTCGCGCCCTTCACCGCGCTCAGCCCTGTGACCGCGAACTGCGATGCGTACGTGCCGGAGAAGCCGGCATGCGAGTTCCAGTAGGAGTCGTGGCCGGCGCGCACGAAGACGTCGTCGACGGAGCACTTGAGGATGTCGGCGACGACCTGCGCGGCAGTCGTCTCGTGGCCCTGGCCCTGCGGCGTGGTGCCGAGGGTGACGACGATCTCGCCGAAGATGTCGAGCTTGACCGTCGCGACCTCGTTGTTGCCCGAGAACTGGAGCTCCGGGTTGATCATGCGCGATTGCCCGAAGTTGTTCGTGCCGGAGTCGAGCGTCGACCCGATGCCGAGCCCGAGCAGCTTGCCGCGGGCCTTCGCGTCGGCGCGCCTCGCCGCGAGCGACGGGTAGTCGACGAGGTCGAGCGCGATGTCGAGCATGCGCGCGTAGTCGCCCGAGTCGTACACACAGCCGTTCGGCGTCGTGTACGGCATGTCCTCGACGCGAACGTAGTTCCGCTTCCGGATCTCGACGGGATCGAGGTCGAGCTCGTGCGCGACGATGTCGATGATCCGCTCGGTGAACCAGAGGTGCTGCATCCGCGAGTAGCCGCGGTTCGGCGACACCGGCGCCTTGTTCGTCGCGACCTGCGTGAAGTCGACGCGGATGTTCTTCCACTTGTACATCCCGGGCGTCACCTGCGCCCAGATGACCCCGCCGAGCGGCTCGTAGCGCAGGTATGCGCCTGCGTCGTCGAGCGCCTTCGTGCGGAAGCCGAGCAGCGTCCCGTCGTTCTTGACGGCGACCTCGGTCTCGTGGAACCAGCGTTCGTTGCCGTGCGACATCGACATGTGGAAGTCGGTGCGCCACTCGGTCCACTGGATCGGCCGGTTCAGCTTCCGCGCGAGCAGGCAGCACGCGACGAGCTGCGGATGCGACGTGATCTTGTTGCCGAATCCGCCGCCGATGTCCTGCGTGACGAAGCGGAGCTTGTCGAGCCCCACCTTCATCGCCGGGCCCATCATGATGATCGCGAAGCCGGGGAACTGGTTGTTGGTCGTGATCGTCCACTGCCCCATGCCGCGGTTGTATTCGACGAGCGCGCCGTCACATTCGAGCGGCGTCGAGTTGAACCGGTGGAAGTGGAGCTCGTCGATCTTCACGACCTTGTCCGCCTCGGCGAACGCCGCATCGAGATCGCCCCACTCGTAGACGCCGTGCCACATCAGGTTGCCGCCGGCCTCTTCGTGAATCGTCGAGACGCCTTCGTCCTGCGCGTGGCGCGCGTCGGTAATCGCGTCGAGCGGCTCGTACTCGACCTCGACGAGCTCGGACGCATCACGCGCTGCCTCCCGCGTCTCGGCGACCACGGCGACGACCGGCTCGCCGACGTAGCGCACCTTCCCGACGGCCAGCGCGTAGTCCTTGACGTTCGCGCCGGGGACGGATGCGATCTGGAAGAACGGGTCGGTGAGCGCAGCGACCTCTTCACCCGTGAGCGTGCCGTAGACGCCGGGATGCTGCTCGGCAGCGGACACGTCGATCGACGTGATGTGCGCATGGGCGTACGGCGAGCGGACGAAATGCAGGAACCCCATGCCGTGGCGCTTGACGTCGTCGACGAAGACGCCCTGGCCTTGGACGAGTCGCCGATCCTCCTTGCGCGGGACGCTCTGCCCCGACCAGGTCTCCTGCGCTTGCTCGGTCTGCTCGGGCGCGATCGTGGTCATTCCGCCGCCGCCTTCACCGCTTCGAAGATGTTCCAGTAGCCGGTGCAGCGGCAGATGTTGCCCTGCAGCGCCTTCTTGATCTCGTCGTCGGACGGGTGCGGGTTCGCGCGGAGGAGCGCGGTCGCGCTCATCAGCATGCCCGGCGTGCAGTAGCCGCACTGCAGCGCGTGGTGCTCGCGGAACGACTGTTGCAGCGCGTTCAGCTCGTCGCCGTCGGCGAGCCCTTCGACCGACTCGATCGTGGCGCCGTCGGCCTGGACGGCGAGCATCATGCAGCTCTTTACGAGCGTGCCGTCGACGATCACGGAGCACGCGCCGCAGTTGCCGGTGTCGCAACCGATGTGGCTCCCGGTCAGGTCGAGGTCGTCGCGGATGAAGTGGATCAGGAGCTTCCGCGCTTCCACCTCGCGCTCGTACGTCGTGCCGTTGATCGTGACAGTGATCGACCGCTCGGTCGTTGCGTTCATGCAGCTCCTCGGGCTTGATCGACTGCGCGGACGGCGAGCACCTCGGCCAGGTGGCGGCGGTACTCGCTCGACGCATGGACGTCGGAGGGCGGTTCCAGGTTCGCGTCGCGGACCGCCTGCGTGACGGCGCCGGCGTCGTCCGACGCGGGGGCGAGCACGACGGGCACTGCGTCGACGCAGCCGAGCGCGACGCGCGTCGAGCCGTTCAGTGACGCAGCGGCGCTCGCGATGCATGTTCCCTCGACGCCGAGCGTCACGGCGGCGAAGCCGTCGTTGCGCCCGGCCGGGATGGTCACCGTGGTCAGCAGCTCGCCGACGCCGACCGCGGTCAGGTAGACGCCGAGGAAGAAGTCGTCCGACGAGACGGTGCGCTCGCCGCCTGCGCCGGCGATCGTGAATTGAGCGTCGAGCGCCGCGAGCAGCGGTGGCAGGTGGTTCGTCGGGTCGTTCGTGCAGACGTTGCCGCCGATCGTCCCGCGGTTTCGCACCTGGACATCTGCGATCTGCGCACACACCTCGCCCAGGATCGGGCGTGCGCGCGCCTCGCTCGACGCCATGATCTCCGTGTAGGTGGCCATCGCGCCGATCTCGAGCGTCCCGTCCGGAGCGAGCTCGATGCCCTTCAGGTCGTCGAGCCCGCTCAGATCGACCAGCGTGTCGGGCGAGCCGGCGCGCGCCTTCATGACGTTGATCAGCGTCTGGCCGCCCGCCAGAGCCCGGGCGCCGTCGTCCGCGGCAAGGAGCTCGAGTGCTTCCGCAAGGGAGGACGGTTTGGCGTAGGCGACCTCGCGGAGGAGCATCTCAGGGAGTTTTATAAAATGTCTGATCCGTCGCGCGCAAGTCGGATGTAACGCTGCACTCGTGTTCCGACAGTACGGGTCATGACAGAGACCACCGACGAAGCCCGGTTCCGCGGGGTTTTCTCGCACCTCGGCGCGGTCAGCGCCTACGCGGCGCGCCGCGGTAGCCGAGACCCCGACGGCGTCGCCGCCGAGGTGATGACGATCGCCTGGCGGCGGCTGGCAGCCGTGCCGACCGACGATCCGCTGCCGTGGCTGTACGGCACGGCGCGCAACGTCGCCTATGCCGAGGCGAGGTCGAGGCGGCGCTCGGCGCCGGGCGAGACTGCGACCGCTCCGGCCCCCGACGTCCGCAGTCTCGATCCCGAGCTCGACCGGGCGCTGCGGGCACTGCGCGACTCCGACCGCGAGGCGCTGCTCCTCGTCGCCTGGGAGGACCTGACGCCGACCCAGGCGGCAGCCGCGCTCGGGATCACCGCGACCGCCTTTCGCGTGCGCCTCTACCGCGCCCGCCGCCGTCTGCGAGCGACGCTCGCGAGCTCGCAGCCGGCGGCCCCCATGACCCAGCTCGACGTGGAGGGAACATGACGAACGACACGACCCTGACGCGCCTCCGCGCCGCCAACCCCGTTGCGGACGCTTCGACGATCGACGACGAGGCGCTGTTCGAACGGATCGTCGAGCTTCCGACCGAGACCGCCCGCCGGCGGCCGCGCCGGAAGCCCCGGATGCTGGTGCTCGTCGCGGCCACGTTCGTCGCGGCCGTCGCGGCCTCCACCGCCTACGCCCTCACGCACTGGGTGTTCCCGGACGTCGTGCACGCGCCGGTCTCACGGGCCGAGTACGAGCGCGCGCAGACGATCCTCGAGCTGCCGCCCGGGTACACGTGGCCGGCGATCGACTTCCGCGCCGACACCGTGATGCTTCGCGGCGGGGGCGGGAGCATGGCCGTCTCGATCGACCAGAGCGCCTGGGAGTGCTACTGGGCCGGCGCGATCCACCGCGGCGACGCCGCGGCGGCGACACACGCGCACGCGGTGTTGGACGACCTGATGAAAAACCGGATCAGCATCGCCCCGCAGGGCGCACCGGAGAACTGGGGACCGACCAACGCGACGTTCCCGTGGCTCGTCTACGCCGACGACGGCGGGTACCAGTACAAGCAGCGGATCTATGCCGAGGCGGCGGCGGGGAAGCCCGCCGGGCTCGAACAGAGCTGCCGCGCCAACGGCCCCTAGGCCAGCAGCCGTCGGTGCCCGGCGAGCGCCGCCAGCACCGCGTCGATGTCGTCGTCGGTGTTGTAGGCGTGGGCCGAGACGCGAAGGTTGGAATCGCGCTCGGAGGTAACGATTCCGTCGCCTCCGAGCGCGGTCACGAGCGCAGGCGCATCGGTCGAGCGGATGCAGACGAGCGCCCCGCGCCGCTCCGCCTCGCGCGGGGTCACCACGGTGCCGCCGAGCTCGTCCACGCCGGCGATCAACCGCTCGTTGAGACCGTTCACGTGCTCGCGCGTCTCCGCGATCCCGATCTCACGCATCAGCTCGATCCCTGCGATGCCGGCGTAGATCGCCGGCACGGGCGGCGTTCCCGACTGCCAGCGCCGCGCGTTCGGCGCGGGCGCGTAGCGCGTGTGTGCCATCTCGAAGATGTCGCGATCGGCGAACCAGCCGGTCTCCGTCGGCGTCAGCTCGTCGGCGAGCCCGGGCCGCGTCCACAGGAACGCAAGGCCCGCCGAGCCGAGCAGGTACTTGAGGACGCCGGCTGCGAGCGCGTCGACGCCGAGCTCACGTACATCGAGCGGATACGACCCGGCGGCCTGATAGGCGTCGAGAAGGCAGAGTGCGCCGTTCTCGTGTGCGATCCGCGCGATCTCCTCGACGGGGAGCCGCGCGCCGTTCCGGTAGCAGACCGCCGTCACCGACACGATCGCCGTCCGCTCGTCGATCACCTCGTCCACCCGCTCCGGTGGCACGACCTGCACCTCCGCCCCGCGCAGCTGCTGGGCGTGCCAGATCTGGCCGATCGTCGGGAACTCGTAGTCGCTGATCACGACCTTCGGCCGCTCGGTGAAGTCGATCGCCGATGCGAGGGCGCTCACACCGGCCGACAACGATGTCGTCACCGCGACGTCGTCACGTTCCGCATTGACGAGACCGGCGAACGACGTGCGCGCCGCCTCGGTGCGCTCGACCCAGTAGTCCCACGGCGCGCCCCGTTCGTCCCAGCCGGTCAGGTAGTCGGCGTACGCCTGCCGCACGGCGTCCGACAGCGCGCCCTGCGAGCACGAGTTGACGTAGACGAGCTGCTCGAAGATCGGGAAGCGCGACCGGCACGCCGCGACACCGGCGCTAACGGCCAAGGTACGCCTTCCGCAGCTCCTCGTTCTCGCGCAGGTCCGACGCCTTGCCTTCGAGCACGAGCCGCCCGGTCGACAAGACGTATCCGCGGTCGGCGATCGAGAGCGAGACGTTCGCGTTCTGCTCGACGACGAGGATCGCGACGCCCGACTCGTGCACCTGCTTGATGATCTCGAAGTTCCGCTCGACGAGGATCGGCGCAAGCCCCATCGACGGTTC